>JAZUIT010000266.1:0-7430 GCA_045642385.1 Acutalibacteraceae bacterium | reverse complement strand
TGCCGAGGAACCTTCAAGCAATTCGGAAATGTCGCTGAGGCTCTTTGCTTTTTTCATCGGCATAGCCTTGCCGCAGTCCGGGCAAATCGCATAAAAGCTTTTCAGAATGAATCGCTCTTTCTCCGTCAGGGATGAAAGGGCGTTTCTTATTTCACAGCCGGGCACGCTTTCATCACGGTGCAGCTTTGCGGGGTATGATGTGTCAACGGTTATGTCTTCATACGATTCTTCGCCGCTTTCTTCATCCGTAAAGGTGCGGAAATAATCGGTTCTTGAACGGCACTCCGCCGCAGAGATGATAATTCTCTCTGCCGTACTTCGGGTACATCCGGTGTTCTTTTCAAACAGCTCAACTGCCTTTAAAAACACATTGTCCGATTTGGCAAAGCAGTAGCCCGCATACCTCAGAGCTTTGTATTGGCTCAGCGAATTGTAGCTGATGATAAATTGCGGCCTTTTCTTTTTTGAACATTACAACCTCACACCGTTATTTGATAAAACGGTGCAAGGTTGCGAATGTTCTTTTTTATTACTACAGAGAAAGGAAATATTGCTATGGACAACACACCGAATATCGTTGACATCAGAGAACTGCTTCTTGCAAATGGATTTGATTTTTCCTCTGAAAGCCTGAAGCAAATTCAAAAACTGATGAAGCAAAAAGAAGCCGAAGAAGTTGAAAAGCACAGAGCTATCAGAAAAGAAAACCGTGAAAAAACTCAAAGCCGGAAAGACAGAGATGCCAGAACTCACAAACTGTGTAATCTTGCCGGAACTTTTGAAAAATACTTTCCGAATATCATCGAGCTTTACCCGAATGAACTTGACAGTATTGCAAACGATACGGACGTGGCTACCGTTTCCGGAAGGCTCGGTCATACCAATGCAACAACGACGCTCAAAATTTACACTCATCAGTTCAAAGCAAGAGATATAGCAGCCGCTTCCATGATGGGTAATTTCGTTGAATCAGCACTGAGCAGCACGAAAAAAGTCTTGAAAATCAACGAAAAAACCGCATAAAAAAACGCCCGATAAGGGCGTGAAAAATGAAAAGTGGTTGAAAAAGTGGTTTTGCCTCATTTTTTCGGAAAACAAAAAGATAAACCGCCGACCATATAAGCCCCATAAGCCTTGACAGTCAACGGTTTTTCTTTGGTTGCGGAGGGAGGACTTGAACCTCCGACCTCCGGGTTATGAGTTCAAATTATGGCGTTATTTATCGTTTTGCAATGTTGTAATACTTCAATATTTTCAACGGTTTCAAGCGTTTTTCGTTTATTATCATTTTACAAAATAATTCAACTTTTCGTATCATAGTTGAATTTTTGTTGAATTTTTTTGAAGCTAAAGGCGGCTGACTTTTCACGGTCAACCGCCTTATTTTTTAATTGCCTTTTTCCTCTTCCTCAATCATATTTTTTATAATTTCTTCAACTTCTTCTATCCTTTTTTCCATTTCTTCGGGTGTGATTGAGGTTTCAGGCTCTTGGAGCATAGTATGTAAGTCGCCTGATATCATTATGCTTACTTCCTCAAATGCTTTCCTTGAAACGCCGATATATTGGCAGTAAAGCGTTTTATACTCATCTTTTGGCAATTCATCATAGTATGTATGCTTTCTTATTGCGGCGATTATAGGGGCGTATTTGTTGCACTTCTGCATACTTTTTTCTATATCTGTCAGCCGCTTGTCAGTTCCTCGTTTCATATCAATCACAAAATCCTTTTGCAAACTGGGAATTTTCGCCCATAAACTGCTCATAAAAAGACGGATTTTCATTCAAGCGAATTGTTTTGCTTGCAAGCTCGGTTACGATACCGACAGAATCAATTATCGGCTTGTTTGGATGATGCGGAACACGGTTTATTGTAATGCCGTTCTGCGTTGCATAATCGCATATATAGCGTTGCATTGTATAATTTCCGCTATGCTTGTCATACAATTTTATAAGGTCATTATCATTCAGTTTAACGCCAACGGATAATAATTTTATATCGTCCGTCAATTCACTTGATTTGAGTTCCATATCATCCGAAAGCTCCTTAATGTAAGAGTCGGCAACTTTCTTAATTTGAATGTTTGCGTTTTCCGATATATCTTTCATCTTTCTTTCAATGTTGCTTTTTGCAGGTCTTAATACATTTTGTATCTGCTCAACGGCATAAACATTTCTCTTCTGCAATTCTGCGTTTATCTCGTCAAGCTCTTTTTGAGTTTCGTTTCTTTCGCTGATAGCATTTTTTACAATCGTGGTTATCTCGCTATAAAATTCTTTTTTGTTCATTATAAGTTTACCTCGTTTTCTTTTTGTGTTTTCAGTTCTTCTAATGCCTCGATACGGGCAAGGATATTGGCAGTTTCAATATATCGTAACCCGTGTCTTAAAAGGCTGTCTGCCGCCGATACTCGCACCGTTGCGGCGTTTTCGGTGTTCTGTAATACTTCGCAAAGGGTATCAACCGCAAGTGTCAACCGTGCAGAAATAGAATCGCAGGCTTCCGATAACAAATCGTTTTTGGCGGTTTCGTACCGTTCACGAAAAGCATCATCATTCAAACGATTTCTTATTGTAGTTTCGGAAACATCTGCAATTTTCGCCGCAGTTCTTACACTTCCGCAAGCAATAAGTGCGGCAAGGATTTTTTCATCGTTCAATATTGCCAACAGTTGCACCCCCTTTATTTGTAGCAGATTTCAAAAACATCCGTTTATCCGCTTTTATTATCTTCACTTCTCTCTTTCTCCATAAGTCTTATTTTTCTTTTCAGGCGGTTTATTTCCTTTTTCTGTTCTGCCCGTTCAAGATAAAGCGTGCTGATTTTTTCGTTAAGCAAGTCAATAAGCATTTTGTTATAATCTGACACTTTTTCACCCCCTTAATATAAATTTTCGTATATCCTCATTTTCCTAATTTGACCGCTGAAAAAATGATTTATATTTCTGTCAGAGTCAAAATATGTTTGAAAATATGAGTCAATAATCATTCCATAGCTTTCAGGCTCTATATCAACATCATCGCAGTAGGGCATTTCCTCAATTATTCTTCGTATTTGTTCAGGTTTCAAATACGGGTGTTCCCTGCCGATATAGTAACGGTAACAACTGAAATAATATTCAAATACGGATAACACTTCATTCAGCGTATACGGGAGCGTATCTATTTGCGAATATTGCTTTTTGACAATTCTTTCAAAAATTTCTTTATCAAACATAATTCACCCACCGGTAAAAAATTCCCTTATACAGAAAACAATTCCCGTTCAATATCTCTTTCAATGACACTTCCAATATCATTACCACTATCAATATCTATATCGGCAGATTTCGCAAGCGTTCGTTTGCCGTTGTATGCGACCGCATTAGCTTTCTTTATCTTCATACCGCTTCTTTGCATTTTCGGAATTTTTCTTGCAGGTATCTTCGTATTTCTTCCTATCAGAGCTAAACCTGCTGACAATATAATTGAAAATGCCCTGCAACAACTTATTCTCGGCTTCAAAAAGGACTCCGTTACATTGATAATCGAATATTGCAGTTAATAAAATGCCCTTGTCCTCGTTCGTAAGCGGTGATATGAGTTCCCACCAATCGAAATACATCAGGAAGCTGTTTTTTCCCAATTTGTTTCACCTCTTAATCAGTCAACTTTACCGCCATATTTTCGGATATAGTCTTTTGCCGACTGCTTCGCCTTTTCGATTTCTCTTTGCCTTGAAGTCATCTGACGGTAAAACCGCTCAACTTCGCACAGGCAAGAGGGACAAAAATAACCTTTATCACTTGAACAGATTACTTCGCCGTTACGCCTTAAAGCGTTGATATAGAGTGTAACCTCTCTTTTGGTTAATCCTGTTATATTACATATCTGACCTGTTGTAATTGCGTTTTCTTCGCCCTCTGAAAGCAAGTCAATAATATTCAGCTTCATATATTCACCGCCTTTGTACTTTCATTATTCAGCCAATCAATAAAAAGAGGATAGTTTATCATCACTTTTTTATTAACTGTAATGTGTGGGGGTGGGTTGTCCGATTTCAGCATTAACCTTAATGCGTATTCGGATAATATGCCTGTTTTTGCAACCTCCCGTATTGTGCAAAATGTTTTCATAAAGTATCCCCCTTTACAATATCGGAAATTGCTCTTAAAACAAGCTCTTTCCTTTCCTCTGATAATTCTTCTCTCATCCATTTGCAAAAAGTATATTCCGTAATTCCGATTCTTTTTGCAATTTCATACTGATATAGCCTGTTTTCCCGAATTTTTGTTCTGAGTTCAATGTTATTCATTGTCGTTCCTTTCTAAAAATATAATTAGGTTGTCGACCACCTTACTTACAGTATACAATGCAAAAACAATTATTGACATTGTTGGTTGGTTATGATATAATTATTTTTAGAGTAACCAACATATTGAAGAAAGAAGGAATAAAAATGCCCGATTTAATTATTGGAAAAACATTTGCAATGGTTTCTTGGAATGATGGAGGTGAAATTTACAGCAATATATACAGAACAGATTTGTTTTTTGGTAACATACTGTCACTTTTAGAGGCAAACTACCCGAAAATGTTACCTGATTTTAATTATCAAGGCGAAATAATAAATAATATTTGGTTGGAATACTTGAAATACGATATTTATGGCGAACATCCTTTTTCTCTGTGGGGATTGTCAGAGGGAAGTTCAGCATTGGCAAATATGTATAAGTTTCTTTTAAAGAGCGATTACATTAAATTAAATTTTCAGACGGTTGAAGAGTTACGACTTTATTATCATTTTGAAAGTTATCAATATAGCGACCCTTTTTTTGACGGAATAGAGTATCCCCTGCCTGAAGAAAAAGCAATAACCTTTAAAAATTTGGAAAATATTACACAAGTTTTGTGTTCTGCTCTCTATTATTACGCACTCAATGATTACAAAATCAAAAAGTGCATTCATTGCAAAAAATGGTTTGCAACAAAGAATGGAAAAATTGATTATTGCAGCAGAAAAAGCCCTATTGAAAAATACTCGCATTTGAAGTGTGTTGATGCACAACAGCGCATTAGGAAGAATAGCGGAACAAATCACCCTTTGATAAAGAGAAAAAATGTTTTGCTTTCTACCCTTGATAGACTTATCAACGAAAAAGGGTTACCAGAAAGCGAAAAAAAGATGTTTTGTGAAACCGAAAAAATAATACGCAAAACTAAAACTGATGAAGAGTACAGCAAATGGCTTTTTGAACAAGAAATAAAATACAAATCAAGAACAAGG
Source organism: Acutalibacteraceae bacterium (assembly GCA_045642385.1). GTDB lineage: Bacteria > Bacillota > Clostridia > Oscillospirales > Acutalibacteraceae > RGIG2945. The sequence goes on along the minus strand of JAZUIT010000266.1, from coordinate 2,165 downwards.
AAAGCATATACAGAAAAAAAGGACGGTGCAAACAATGGCTAACATTCAAGAAAGGCGAAATAAGGACGGCAAACTGATTTCTTTCTCAATTCGTGTTCATCGTGGGCGTGGATTAGACGGGAAGCAATTAAAACCATTTACCACAACTTTTGATGTTCTGCCGACTTGGAAAGAGGAAACGGCAAGAAAAAAAGCAGAAGCATTTGCAAGCGTATTTGAAAAAGAATGTAAGGACGGTATAAAAGCAGATAACCGCCAAAGATTTGACGGTTATTGTGATTATGTTATTAACTTGAAAGAGGAAAGAGGGACAAAGCACTCCACCATTGTCAGATACAGAGAATTAACTACAAGAATATACCCGGCAATAGGGCATATAAAGCTCTGTGACCTCCGTGTAGACCATTTAAATGATTTATATACATCTTTATCATCTGACGGCTTAAACAAGAAAACAGGCGGCAAATTATCAACCAAAACCATAATAGAACATCATAGACTTATTTCAACCGTCCTTGAGCAGGCTTTTAAAGAGCGTCTAATCGTATTTAATGCTGCCCGTCAAGCAGTATTACCCCGAACAGAGAAAAAAGAAGTCAACTATTTTCAGGCTGAACAGATAGAAGCTATCAGAAACGCCCTTGAAAATGAGCCAATAAAATGGAAAATGCTTGTTCATCTGCTTTTAATTACAGGGGCAAGGCGTGGCGAAATACTCGGTTTAAAATGGGATAAGGTTGATTTTGTAAACAACAGGATATATATTTGCAATAATGTTCTGTATTCTCCCGACAAAGGAATATATGAAGATACGCCGAAAACCGATAAATCAAAAAGATTTATCGCTCTGCCGGTTGAAACAATGATATTATTAAAGGAATATAAGTTAGAACAGGCACAGGAGTTTTTCAAGCAGGGCATTTTACAAAATAAAAACAGTTTTGTTTTTTCACAGATTGACGGCTCGGCAATGCACCCCGACAGCGTAACAACATATTTAACAAGATTTTCAAAAAAATACAATCTTCCGCATATTAACGCTCATGCGTTCAGGCACACAATGGCAAGCCTTTTATATTTTAACGGCGTGGACTCCGTTTCAATTTCAAAGCGGTTAGGTCATGCACAGGTAAGCACAACAGCGAATATTTACGCTCATGTAATAGAGGAAGCCGACCAAAGAAACGCAGATATTTTATCAGATATTTTCTTAAAAAAAGCGTAATTTCAAAATCGAGTTGAATTAAAGTTGAATTTTCGCCCGATTTTAACAGTCAAAAAAAGATAAACCGCTGACCTTAAAAGCTCTCAAAGCCTTATATGTCAACGGTTTTTCTTTGGTTGCGGAGGGAGGACTTGAACCTCCGACCTCCGGGTTATGAGCCCGACGAGCTACCAACTGCTCTACTCCGCGATATTCTTTTTTCAAGTGCTTATTCATTATACACACTATTTCGGATTTGTCAAGGGCTTTTGCTGAAAAAACCGATTTTTTTAAGTCAAAGCTTTAAAATTTACGATTTTTCTGTCGCCGGACACTTCCTTACTATATCTTATTCGGTATATTTCAAAATATACCGATTTTATTTTGCGGCATAATTGACACTCCCGCTCTGCTATGCTATCATTTGATTATCTCTATTGGATGGAGGCAAAAAAATGACGGAATTCAGCAAATTCGGAATATTCACGGAGGGTGGCGAAGCAAAGAAAGCCGCGCTTCTCTTTTCGGAAGAAATAAAGGCAAGGGCCGGCGTTTCGCCCGTTTTCTGCGAAAGTTCTTCCGAAGCGGATTTTCTCTTTCAGCAGACCGATTCCGGCTCTGCCGACTGCTATGAGATCTTCTGCTCGGATTCAAAAATCACATTCAGAGCCAAGGGCATCAGAGGGTTGATTTATGCTTACGGAATGTTCCTGCGCAGAATCGAAAAAAGTGGAAACGGAGTTAAACTTATCGAAGATATAGGCGGTTCTTATGTGCCAGGCAAGCGCATCCGGGGCCATCAGATCGGCTACCGCACAACTCCCAACACCTATGATGCCTGGAGCTATGAGGACTATCGGAGATATTACCTCGATATGATGTATTTCGGCTCAAACACCGTTGAACACATTCCTTATGAAAAAGGCGTTTCAAGGCGCAATCCGCTGATGAAATATGACGA
>JAZUIT010000265.1:0-7030 GCA_045642385.1 Acutalibacteraceae bacterium | reverse complement strand
ATAATACTGGGGTCTCTCATCAAAGCTCTTGCAATAGAAACACGCTGACGCTGACCGCCGGAAAGGGTATCGCCGTGTTCACCTACAACTGTGTTAAGACCTTTGGGTAATTCTTTGATAAGGTCGGAAAGATTTGCGTATTCAATAACTCTTTTGAGCTGTTCCTCGGTATAATCTTCAAGACCGTATGTAATATTATCCCTCAATGTTCCCGAAAACATAATAGATGTCTGAGGAACAACAGCCAAATGTGTACGGTAGGTGTGGAGATTAAGGGTGTCAATGTTCAATCCGTCAATCAGAACCTCGCCGCCGGTGGCTTTCATAAAGCCGATAATCATATTGATAGCTGTAGTTTTACCCGAACCCGATTCACCTACAAAGGCTATTGTTTCACCGGGATTTACATGGAGATTGAAATGCTTTAAAACGGGTTTGTCGCCGTCAGAGTATTCAAAGGAAACATCATTGAAATCCACCTGACCTCTTACCCTGTCAACCCTTAGCTTGTTGCGGTTATCCTCAATATCATGAGCTAATAAAACCTCACCGATTGAATTAACGGAATCAAGTCCCTTTGACATAATGGGGAGCATATTTAACACTGTGGAAATTTGGGCAACAATTGTTGTAAAATATGTCTGGTACAACACAACATCGCCCACTTTGATAACTTTCTTGTACGCAAGATAGGCTGTGAATGCGAGGCAGATAACCTGCATAGATTGAAATGCCGCCCAACTTACCGCACCGAAAAACGATTGAATTATATCTAACTTGTAACCTTTTTCGGCAACTTTTTCGAGTTGTGTGTCCATTTTTTTAATCTCGATATCTTCAAGTCCGTGAGCTTTGGTAACGGGGACAAGCTCCACCATTTCCATAAGCCGTGCGGATGTGTTTTCGACTTCCTTACGGAACTCTTTATTTGATGTTTTCAGCTTTTTCTTGAAAACACGCAGCATCAGAATGGAAATGGGAACCATAACGATAAAGAAGCAGAATACAATTAAGCTTTTGCTTAAAGTGACACTCAAAGCAAAAGTTATATCGTAGGCAAGCATTGTCACAGTACAGAAAATCTGCGCCGTAAGAGCCTGAACAGACTCAACATCACGCATAATTTTGGATTGAAGCCGTCCGGACTGCATTCTTTTGTGGTAGGAAATTGAAAGCTGTTGAAGCTTTCTTACCAACGAGGAACGAAGTGATGCTTCAACGGAACGCATAGCCTTTGAATAAAGCTTTGTATAAAGTGTATTCATAGGAGCATTTTCCGCAAGGAAAAACAACATTACTGCTGCATTTATTAATATTATTCTAACAGTGTTACCGCTATTTGGGCTGGAAACTGCATTGATGATATTGGAAACAACAATGGGCATAGCCAAAGACGGTGCGTGTTTTATCAAAAAGCAGACGGCAGACCCGATAAGTCTTAAATAGTTACCCTTGAACAGAGCAAAAAGAGTTTTTAACTGATGATTTTCGTTGTTTTCAAAAGCTTTAAGAAAATCATCCTCTTCGTTTAAGTATTCTTCGCCGTCACCTAAATGTTCGTCAATAAATTCTGTTTTCGGTTTTTCCTGTGCTTTTTTTTTGAGCATTATTATCACCTTATTCAACTCATTTAAGACATTTATCCCCTATGTTGTGAGCATTATACCATAGATAATATATAAGTCAATAGGTTTTTATTAATTTTTCAATTTTGTTACGATTATATACTATGTCAAATATGCTAAATAGATTTTTATTAGTGTGTTTTTTTGATTGACTTTTTATTGAAAGTTAAGTATAATAAAGTTACCACATTTTATTACTGTTCATTAACTGAATAGTTGCGTAGACATAAGGAAACTTATGTCTGTGTTTCTTTGCATAAAATTTTATATTTTAAAACACACTTAAAGATAGTTGTGATAGTAATATGTCCAATCATCTTTTTTCTGTTAAGTGTGTTTGACATTATTTATGCAGAGAACAGTATAAAGTGTGGTAGCTTTAGATTGTGACATTTGCTATATTTGTCGTCGGTCGAAAGGTCGGCGACATCTTACTTTTACCACACGGGATAAAAAAGCGGAGTTGTCGTCTGACAGCTCTTATTTTTTATTTTGCAGGTGATTGTGTGGATAATTGTTGTTGTGGATTCGGGCATAGGGATTTTTACAGAAATATCAGTGATGACCTTTTAAATATAATCAAAAATCTTGTAATAAATGAAAATATAACTACATTTTTAACGGGAAATATGGGTGGATTTGATAAAATTTTTTCATCCGCTGTCCGTTCCTGCAAGTCTTTTAATCCTGATATTAAGTTAATTCTTGTAATGCCGTATTTTTCCAACAAACTTAATACCCAAAAACAATATTATGAGCAAATGTATGATGAAATAATAATACCCGAAGAAATGGACGGCTGTTATTACAAAGCGGCGATAACAAAAAGAAATCGCTGGATGGTAGATGAATCGCAAATAATTATATCGGGTGTATATTACGGTTACGGCGGCGCGTACGATACTATAAAGTACGCCAACAGAAAATCAAAACAAGTTATAGAATTATTTTAAAATAACAATTTTATAAAAAACTATAAAAAACAAAAGACGCCGTGTTTTGGCGGCGTAAAATTAAAAATTGACAAAAACAGTCAGATATGGTAAAATTTCGGACGGTGTCAACAGACACCCTCAAAGGCAACTATATTCGGTAGGCGGTTAGCTCTCTATCACAAGAGGGCAAAGTCTTTTCGCCCTCGGAAAGGGGGCGGTGCTTATGGTTACATACAGCGAGTTGTTTTTAATACTCACTTTTATTGTATCTCTTATTGCACTTGTTATTAACATAACAAAAAAGAAATAACCGCCCCAGTCCAAAAGTGCGGTTATTTCTAATCACATTCGAGGGCTAACCGTCTATCGGTTGCCTTTCTGCTGTTATTATACAGCACAATTTAGAAATTGTCAACTGAAAAAATAAACAATATTATAAGTGCTTTGTTATGAAACAGAGCCAGCCGCCCTCTTCATAACGCTTAATAACCTTGAAATTATTTTTTTCAAAAGCTTCAAGGACTTCCTGTTCACGGATGTCAATTATACCGGAGGTGACGAAGTAACCGTCAGGATTTAAGAATTTTTCCACATCGTCAGTCAGTCTGATAATTATATCGGCGACGATGTTTGCCACTACAATATCATATTTGCCTGTAATTTTATCGGTAAGGTTACCCTCAATGTATGTAAGCTCAGGTTCATTGAAGGAGTTAAGCTTGCCGTTTTCTTTTGCGGTTTTAACGGCTAATTTGTCAATATCAATACCCACAGCCTTTTTGGCACCTAAAAGCAGGGTGGCAATAGATAAAATACCGCTTCCGCATCCCACATCAAGTACAGTGTTGCCGTCATTTACACAGCCTTCCAAAGCTTCAAGGCAAAGCTTTGTGGTATGGTGACTTCCCGAACCGAAAGCAAGCCCCGGTTCAATGTTAAGAATCTTTCTTGAACCTGCATTGTAATTTTCTTCCCAGACGGGACGGATAAGAAGCTTTTTGCCGATTTCAAGGGGCTTGAAATATGCTTTCCAGTTATTTTCCCAATCCTCGTTTTTGCACACCGCCGTGTCAATTTCAAAACCGATGTTTTCCGCCTTAAATCTTTCAGCCAAAAACGAAACGGCTTCACGGTAATTTTCTTCGGGAGAAATAAATATGTGAATAATCGCTTTTGTTCTGTCCTTTTTGAGAAGCTCCTCGTCAATTAGATCAATGTGAGCTATTTCCAAAGCTTCCTGTTCAAGGTCGCTGTAATCCTCAATATATATTCCGTAGGGTACAACCATATTTGCAATGCTTTCGGCAATCTCAATGTCTTTTACATCTATGTAAATAAGTATTTCTGTCCAATCCATAATATCAATTCCTTATTTTAATACAGCTTTGGGTTCTACCGGATTTAAGCCGTGGTTATATAATTTTCTGTTGTCCAAAGCCCACATACGGTTTGTAAATTCACCTGTATTTACTTCGCTTATGGCTTTTGCCATTTCAAATACCTTTGAATCTAAGGTGTCAAGCTCTGATAAAAGCTCGGCTTCAATAAACATGGGTCTTACCGCCGCACCGAATTCCGGTTCGCCGTGATGTGACAAAATCATGTGCTGTAAAAGCATAGACTTTTCGGCTGATATATCCAGCTTCTTTGCGGTTTCGTCAATGATAACCGCACCCTTTGCCAAGTGTCCTATTAAGTTACCCTCAATTGTGTAGCCGGATGCAAGACCTGTGGCATTAACATCAAATTCCTGAATTTTGCCGATGTCGTGAATCATAGCACCGGCAAGGAGCAAATCTTCATTCACGCAAGGGTAAAGCTTTGCAACACTTTGTGCTAAACGAACGATGGAAAGAGAATGGTACAAAAGACCTCCGCGCATAGCGTGATGAAGTCTGAATGCGGCAGGCCAGTATAATAATTTTTCGTGATATTCGTTGAGAATTGTTTTTACAAGCGATTTCAATTCTTCATCTTTAAAGTTATCGGCAATTCCCATAAGCTCATCAAGCATCATTTCACCGCTGTAATCGGAGCTTGCCACAAAATCCTCAATTTTTACTTTGTCGGAGTCAACCACAGTGCGTATTTTTTCAACTCTTAACTGGTCAACGCCGTTGTAGGGTGAAATTGTACCTCTGACTTTAACAAGTGTGTTTACCTCAAAAACGGGGTGCAACTGTTCCTTATAATCCCAGAACTTTGCAACAATTTCTCCTGTCGAATCCGCAAGCATCATATCAAGATAGGGAAGACCCTTTGCCGTTACTTTTTTGTCGCAGGCTTTAACAAGGCAGAAGCCCTCCACTGCACCGGATTTTCCTAAATTTTGAAAATTCATCAGAACATCTCCTTAAATTTATGCTGATAACTGTTTGATTGTGTAAATAAGCCCCGATACCTTGCTGACGGTTTTCACAATCTTATTAAACATACTCAAAAAAATACCTTTTTTACTTACTGCTTTTTCACCCTCACCGCTGTAACATCCTATGCTCGGTTTACCTGTAAGAGGATTTCCGAAAAAGTCTTTTGTACAGTTATCACCTTCGACAGCTACACCTGCACCTAAAAGCTTAGAATATTTGGAAAGCTTAAAGCTGTTTTTGTCTGAAAAATCCGTACTTGTAAACAATGGATTTTTATACACCGTGTTTTTTGCTACCATAGTATCTGCATACCCGTAAAAACAGTTATCTGTCATTACACCGTCAAATTTTCCTATATTCTTATGGTTACGGTCCTGAAAATAATCAAGGTAATTACCGATGCCGATTAAATTGTCAGCCGGTACACCGACAAAAATATTGTTCACAACTAAGGCATCCTTTAAATTCAAAAAACTGATAGGCGAAGAATTGATAATTGTATTGTTATAGAATTTAAAATCAGTCATCTTTTCCCGCATATTTGTTCCGCCGTAATCATAAGAACCGCTCCAAAGCAGATTTGCACAGTGATTTATGTTTGCGCCACTTTCACGAAGCACTTTCGCACTGAAATCGGTGTTTGAACCGTTATCATTAACCGACAAACAGTACCTTACCGTGTTACCGTTATTCTTTGTTACATTATCGTACAGGCAATTTGACATAAATTTAAAATTATCATGTGAATAGATATACTGATAAGTGCTGTTGGTTGTCCAGCCGTCAAAATCAACAGCCATACCGTCATAGAAGTTTGTAGAGCCTGCAATTTCGCAGTATTCTACAAGAGCATTATTGCTATGATTCATCCACAGGGCAGCGGTGGGATAATTTGCCGCAGTTGCGGTATTGATTAAGGAGCAGTTTCTCACAACCATATTATTTGATGATGAGATAATAACACCGTCCTGCAAAATATCTCTGAATGAAGAATTTTCAAGGAGAGTATTTTGATTGTAGGATTTTTCCGGAGATTCATAAAGCTCCGGTGCCCATTCAACGGTAATTCCGTTCATGGTGACACCGTAACCGCATTTGTAAACATCAAGACCGGACATGGTGAGGTTGTTTATTTTTGAACCTTTACCGGATGAAGAAATGTAAATTGCACACCAGGAGCAAAGATATGTCTTTGTTTCATGATAATAAATATCATGAAATGTGCAATCTTTGATTTCTATACCCTCAGAAACATATCCGTCCTTTGCATAAACTGCGATACCTCTGCCGTCAGGTGCGGTAATCTCAATATTTTTTATTGTCCAGTAATCAACATTTGTAAGATTTAAAACTTCATTTTCACCGCTGACGGTAACAACGGGCTTGTTGTCAGTATCTTTGCCGCCGTATGAGGATATCGTGACGGGTTTTTCTTTTGTACCGCTTCCTTTTGCGTTGAATGTACCGTCATAAATGCCGCCGCATTTTAACAGAATAGTATCACCCGCAGAAAAAGATTTGCCGGCAAGTGCAGAAAGGCTTTTTAACGGGCTTGAAATTGTACCGGAGTTATTGTTATCTCCGTCCGTGCTGTCAATATAATATGTTGTACCGCTTTGAGTGGAGTTATTAACATACATAATGTCTTCCATATAGAACACCTCACAAAAAATATCCCATAGATTTTATCACTACTGTGTTATATTGTCAATAAAAACGCAATAATTTGCGCTATTTAAACAGAAGAATAAGAGAATTGACAAACCCGAAAGATTTGCTTATAATTTCGGCAATACCGTCAAAAATTCCCCAAAAGAAACCGGTAAGGACAGTTTGTTTTTCACCGCTTCCTTCGTAACAGCCAATGTTGTGTTTTCCGTTAATCGGATTTCCGAAAAAATCTTCGGTGCAGTTGTCACCCTCAACATCTATACCGGAGCCGATAAGCGGTGAATATCGGGAAAGCATAAAGCTGTTTTTGTCAGAAATGTCTGTACTTGCAAATATGGGGTTTTTATATACTGTGTTTTTTGCTGACGGTGTATCTGCATAGCCGTAAATACAGTTATTTGTCATAATACCGTCAAATCCGTTAATTACT
>JAZUIT010000264.1:0-8321 GCA_045642385.1 Acutalibacteraceae bacterium | reverse complement strand
TTAAATGATGAGAGTATTGTAACCCAGTACACTATGACAACCCTTGAAGAATTGGGATTGCTTAAAATGGACTTCTTAGGGCTTCGCACACTTACTGTTATCAGCGATGCACAGAAGCTTATACGCAAAAAAGAGCCTGATTTTGATGTGTATAAAATTGATATTCAGGATAAGGCGACCTTTGATATGCTTTCAAGCGGACAGACTGACGGTGTGTTTCAGTATGAATCCGAGGGTATGAAAGGTGTTTTGGCAGGGCTTAAACCCACAAGCCTTGAAGATTTAATAGCAGTTATATCTCTGTACCGGCCGGGACCTATGGACTCAATTCCCACATATATCACAAACCGACATAACCCGGAGGGAATTAAATATTCTACCCCGAAGCTAAAAAATATACTCGATGTTACTTACGGCTGTATGATTTATCAGGAGCAGGTAATGCAGATTTTCCGTGAACTTGCGGGTTATTCTTACGGACGAGCCGACCTTGTAAGGCGTGCAATGTCCAAGAAAAAACACGATGTTATGGAAAAAGAGCGTAAAAACTTTATTTACGGTTTAATAAACGAGGACGGAACCGTTGAATGTGACGGTGCCGTTAAAAGAGGAGTACCGGCAGAGGTTGCAAATAAAATATTTGATGAAATGTCCGCCTTTGCTTCTTATGCCTTTAATAAATCACATGCCGCCGCCTATGCCTATGTTTCATATCAGACCGCATATTTAAAATGTCATTATCCGGCTGAATTTATGGCGGCACTTTTAAGCAGCTTTCTTGATGATACTTCAAAGGTATCAAGATATATTGCGGAGTGTTCAAGGCTATCAATCAAAATTTTACCTCCTGATATTAATTCCTCCGATTTGGGCTTTTCCGTAACGGCTGACGGTTCTATAAGATACGGTATGTTAGCTATTAAAAATATTGGCAGAAATCTTATTAATGCCGTAATTGATAACAGGAAAAATCTCGGTAATTTTGACAGTTTGCAGGGCTTTTGTAAAAGAATGTCGGGCAAAGGCTTTAACCGCAGAGCCATAGAAAGCTTTATAAAATGCGGTGCATTTGACAGCTTTAAGGAAAACAGACGGCAGATGCTTACAATTCTCCCGGGTGTAATTGAAGAAATCGAAAGAAATAAATCAAGAAATATCGAGGGGCAAATGGGATTTTTCGATATGGGCAACACCGCAGATAAGTACGAACCCGTTGAAATTCCCGATGTTGAAGAATTTCCGGTTTATGAACTGCTTACTATGGAAAAGGAAACCACAGGAATGTATTTGTCCGGTCATCCCGTAAGCAGATACACCGATTTTTGCGAAAAAAATAATTTCGCAAAAACAGTAGAATTGTTGGATAGTGACAACGAAATTTCCTCAAAATATAAAGATAATTCCAAAATTAAAATTCTCGGTATAATTTCCAATGTTAAGAAAAAAATAACAAAGTCAAACAATACGATGGTTTTCCTCGAATTAGAGGACACCTACGGCTCAATTGAAGTGATTGTATTTCCTAACTTAGTAATGCAAAATCCTCTTATATTCAAAGAGGGGGAAATTGTATTAATTAACGGAAGATTGAGTATCAGGGAGGATAAACAACCGCAGATTGTTTGCGAGCTTATCGAACCTGCGCCCAACTTAACAGAAGAAATTAAACCGGAAGAACCTAAAAAGAAAAAGAAAACCGGACTGTTTTTAAGGGTTAAGTCCGAAAATGATGAAAATATAGTATGGGCGGATAAAATGACCGGATTTTTTGAGGGTACAATTCCCGTGTACTATTATTATCTTGACAGCGGAAAATATCAGCTTTCAAAGGTGAGAACCACCTTAGTTTGTCCGCAGTTGTTGAACAGGCTTTCGATATTGCTCGGTAAAGAAAATGTAGTTTTTCAAAAACAGGAGTGATATTTAATGAAGACGATTGCTGTACTTACAAGCGGCGGAGATGCTCCGGGTATGAATTCGGCAATCCGTTCCGTAACCAGAACCGCCATTGAAAAGGGTATGGAGGTTTACGGAGTTGAAAGAGGTTATAAAGGTTTAATCAACAACAATATGTACAAAATGGATTTGCGTACTGTTTCCAATAAAATCCAATGCGGCGGCACAATGCTTTATACTGCAAGATGCCCTGAATTCAGGACTATGGAGGGCTTGCAAAAAGCGGCTGATGTTTGTAAAACCAGGGGTATAGAGGGTCTTGTTGTAATCGGCGGTGACGGAAGTTTCCGCGGTGCGGGGGATTTATCACAGCTTGGTATCGGCTGTGTGTGCATACCGGGTACGATTGACAACGATATAGCGTGTAGTGATTATACAATCGGTTATGATACCTGTATGAACACCGTTATGCAGATGGTTGACAGGATAAGAGATACCAGCGAAGCTCATGACAGATGCAGTGTTGTGGAGGTTATGGGAAATAAATCCGGCAATCTTGCAGTTAATGCGGCTATGGCTGTTGGTGCGACTGCTATATTAATTCCCGAAGTGCCTTTTAATATTGACAAGGATGTTATTGCAAGAATAAGAAGAACTCAGAAATCCGGAAAACAGCATTTTATTATTATTGTAAGTGAAAAGCTTAATAATGATAAATATTTTGCAAACAATCTTGCGGAAAGAATTGAAAGAGAAACGGAAATTGAATCCCGTGCAGTGGTTTTGGGTCATGTTCAGCGTGGCGGTTCACCCTCGGCACATGACAGAATTATTGCCGGAAGAATGGGTCACAGGGCGGTTGAACTGCTTTCGGAAAACAGGGTAAACCGTGTTGTTGCGGTTAAAGACAGCAAAATTATTGATTATTCCATAAATGATGCTTTAAAAATGGTAGATGAAAAGAAGAAGGACGGTAGAAAGAAATTGGACAGGGAGCTATATGAAACTGCCCTTGAAATTTCAATATGATTATGACTGATTTTATTAAATTAAGAAAGAAAGCAATAGAAAAATATTTTTCAAGAATGAATGATAAACAGCTTGAAGCGGTTCTTCATACCGAGGGACCGTTACTTATCCTTGCAGGTGCAGGCAGCGGAAAAACCACCGTACTTGTAAGCAGAATTGCAAACCTTTTAATGTTCGGCAATGCTTATCATTCGGAAAATTTTTACACCCCCGCACCTGACCAAATTGAAAGGTTACAGGCTTATGTAAACGGCGGAGAATATTTTGATGAGATGCCCTTTATTTTAGCAGAAAATCCCCCGAAGCCGTGGGAAATTCTTGCAATTACTTTTACAAATAAGGCGGCAGAAGAATTAAAAACGAGGCTTTCCAATGTGCTGGGACCTGATGCTGAAAGTATCTGGGCTTCCACTTTTCACAGCGCCTGCACAAGAATTTTAAGAAGAAATTGCGAAGCACTCGGTTACACATCTCATTTTACAATTTATGATACTGATGACAGCAAACGCACCATAAAAGAATGTCAGAGAATTTTAGGCATTGATGATAAGTTTTTACCCGTAAAATTTATTTTGTCACAAATCAGCAGGGCAAAGGATTCTTTAATAACACCCAACGAATATCAGAAGCAAAATCAGACCGATATAAGGCTTATGCGTGTGGGACAGGTTTACGCAAAATATCAGGAGCTTTTGAAATCTTCGGATGCTATGGACTTTGATGATATTATTGTGAATACCGTAAGTCTTTTGGAAAATAACGATGAAATCAGAGAATACTATCAGGATAAATTCAAATACATATTGATTGACGAGTATCAGGACACTAACTTCGCCCAGTATAAGCTGTGTTCTATTTTAGCCGACAAGCATAGAAATTTCTGCGTTGTGGGTGACGATGACCAGAGTATTTATAAATTCCGCGGTGCTACTATTGAAAATATTTTGAATTTTGAACATCAGTACCCGAATGCAAAAGTGATAAGGCTTGAACAAAATTACCGCTCCACTCAGAATATACTTGATGCGGCAAATGCTGTTATCGGTAATAACGAACAGAGAAAAGGGAAAAATCTTTGGACGGGCGCAGGCAAGGGTGACAAGTTGGATTGCTTTACAGCATACGATGAACACGATGAAAGCCGATATATAGCCGACACAATTTTTTCAAATGTTAATAAAGGCAGTAAATATTCAGACCATGCCGTGCTGTGTCGTATGAATGCCCAGACAAACGCCCTTGAAACCTCATTCATCAGAATGGGTATTCCTTACAGGATTATCGGCGGTCACAGGTTTTATGAAAGAAAAGAAATCCGTGATGCAATTGCATATCTTACCTTAATTTCAAATCATTCGGATAATTTAAGACTTCGCAGAATTATTAATGAGCCGAAAAGAGGAATAGGTGATACAACGATGGCGACCGCCGCAGATATTGCTGACGGTTTAGGGTTGAGCATTTTTGAGGTTATCAGTAATGCAGAGGATTATCCCCGACTTTCGAGAGCTCAAAGCAAATTGAAAGAGTTTACGCAAACGATAGAATACCTTACCGAAAAATCCGAGGATTTGCCTTTGCACGAATTTTTCAAGCTGGTTATGAAAGAAACTCATTACATAGAGGGCTTAAAGCTTGACGAAGCTACATATCAGGACAGACTTGCTAATATTCAGGAGCTTACCAACAATCTCCAAAACTATGAGAACGAAAACGAAGATGCAACAATCAACGGATTTTTGGAGGAAGTTGCATTGATGACGGATATAGATAATTATAATGCCGAAAGCGACAGCGTTGTTGTAATGACTATTCATTCCGCAAAGGGTTTGGAATTTCCCAAGGTGTTTTTGCCCGGAATGGAGGAGGGAATTTTCCCCGGTATTCAGTCAACCTATAATCCCGAAGAGGTTGAGGAGGAAAGGCGACTTGCTTATGTTGCATTGACAAGGGCAAAGGAAAAATTATATATTTCCCATGCTAAAACGAGGATGATTTTCGGCTCAACATCACACAATATGATTTCGAGATTTGTCAGGGAAATACCAACTGAACTACTTGAAATTAAGGGTAGAAATGTCACAACAACCGCCGCACCGTACATAAAACAAAATGAACACAAAACGGATTACTCCGCTTCACGCTCATTTACAAGACCCACAGTACCCAAGGCTTCATCAGCTAAATATAATGTCGGCGATACTGTTGTGCATAAAACCTTCGGCACAGGTATGGTTATTTCCGCAAAGCCGATGGGCAACGATACAATGCTGGAAATTGCATTTTCAAAGGTAGGCACAAAACGACTTATGGCAAATTATGCTAACCTTACAACAAAGTAGTTTATTAAAAATAAAGTATCCGTTTTCGCTATCGAAAACGGATACTTTTTTACAGTGATTTTTTATTAATTAGTCGCTGAATGGGGTTCGGATATTTCTCATTCGGAAATTTACAATTTCTTTTTCCTGCGTAAATCGGTGTATACTTAATACTATCCCGATACCTATGTAAATACAAAGACTGGAGGAACCTCCTGCGCTGAAAAACGGCAATGTAATACCGATAACCGGCAAAATCTTCAAGCACATTCCGATATTAATAATAACCTGGGCGGCAATAATAACCGCAATACCGTAACAAACATACAAAGCTTGTCTGTCGTTGGCTTTTTTGCCGACCTTAACAATGCAGACAACTATGAGAGCAAGGAGAAGCAAAGCGGCAATACATCCCAAAAGTCCCAATTCTTCACCGATAACGGAAAAAACCATATCGTTCTGACTTTCCGGAACAAAACCCGACTGAGTAAATGTTCCTTTAAACAAACCTTTACCGAACAGTCCGCCGGAGCCTATTGCATTAAGTCCCTGCTTTTGCTGATAAATAATGTCCGGGTATTTGTCAGGGAAGACCAATGCCAAAAATCTCTGCTGTTGGAATTCAGAAAAATAATTTATCCACACAAGAGGCAATACAACAAGTATAACCGCAAATGCTATGCCGAAATATTTCAAGCTAAGTCCGGCGATAAATAACATAGCTAATACTACGAAAATAAAAACTAATGCTGAGCCGTCATCACCGGTAACGGCAACAAGACCTATGGGTATAATTGCGTGAATACCTAAAAGAACAATGTTTTTAAATTTGTTGATATTTTCCCTAACCGCACCTAAGTGGGTTGAAAAGGTGAGAACAAAGCCGATTTTGAGCAGTTCAGAGGGCTGGAAGTAAAAGCTTCCCAACGGTAGCCATGTTTTTGCGTCACTTCGTTCTGCCGGTCCTACGCCGAAAACAAAGAGTAATCCCATCAAAGCAAGGCATCCTAAGCCGATAAACGGACTCAGCTTTAATATAAATTCATAATCTATGTGTGAAATTATAATACTTATTATAATTCCGGCTGTAACCGCTAAAAACATTGTGAGAACATCACGGGGAATGACTTGTCCGGCTGACATACTGTGCTTTGTTGCACTGTAAACTATAAGTAATCCGTAAAGGGACGCACCGATACACAGAAAAAGCAGGGTTTTATTAAGTTCATTAAAGGATGTTTTTACATATTGTATAAATTTTCCTATGACCGGACACCTCCTTAAAAGCTATAATAATTACATTATATTATATTTTTTTAATAATTTCAAGTAAAAAGGCTTTTTTTACTTGGAATTTTATGTTATAATATGTATGCTGTAAGTGGGTGAATGAATTTTGAAAAAATATTTTACAAAAAGTGCAGACGAAACAAAAAAATTGGGTGAAAGTCTCGGCAGAAAGTTAAAAGCCGGGGATATTGTAGCTATGTTCGGCACTATGGGTATGGGTAAAACCGCATTCACTCAGGGTATTTTAAAAGGAATGGAAAATCCTGCTCAGGTTTACAGCCCTACATTTGCCCTTGTTAACAATTACGGCGGCAATCCGACTGTTTACCATTTTGATATGTACAGGATAAATACATGGGATGATTTATATTCCACCGGTTTTTTTGATTATCTTGACGGAGATTCTGTTTTGATTATTGAGTGGAGCGAGAATATAAAAAATGCCATTCCCGATTATGCCCACAGAATTTATTTTGAAAAAGGAAATGAAGATACGGACAGAATTATTACTTCGTCCGTTGATATGGATTGATTATGAAAATTCTTGCTGTTGATACAACTGCTTCACCTGCGTCCGTTGCCATAACGGAGGATAATAAGGTTTTAGCGTTTTCGTATTTGAATATCGGATTAAAGCACAGCGAAACATTGTTTACGTTGATAGATTTTGCGTTAAAAAACTCCGGTACAGATGTAAAGGAAATTACTTGCGCCGCTGTTAATGTCGGTCCCGGTTCTTTTACAGGTGTCAGAATTGGCGTAAACTCTGTAAAGGGATTATGCTTTACGGAGAGCATTAAATGTATTCCTGTTTCCACGCTTGAAAGTATGGCTTACAATATGAAAAGCTTTGATTGTTATGTACTTTCTTTGATGGATGCACGGTGTAATCAGGTGTATACCGCACTTTTTGAAATTTCGGACGGACAGGTTATAAGAAAGACCGAGGACTGTGCAATAAAGATTGATAGTATAGATTTTATTCCTAACGACTGTAAAGTAGTTTACCTTGTCGGTGACGGTGCGGAAGTTGCCTATGAAATTTTAAAGAATAAATATAATAATTTAAGGCTGCCCGCTGAAAATCTTATGTATCAAAATGCTGTTTCCGTAGCATTGTGTGCCGCTGAAAATGCGGACAGGGCGATTAATGCCGAAAATCTTTTACCTGCATATTTGAGATTACCTCAGGCTGAAAGAAATTTGAAGTAATCTTTTTATGAATTAATTTTTAGAAAAGGAGAAGCACTTTAAGTGCGAAATGTATTATGTTATTTTTAGGATGTGACCATGCCGGTTTTGAGCTTAAGGAACAATTGAAAGAGTATTTAAAGGAAAATAAAATTGATTTTACGGATTGCGGTTGTTACAACACCGAGTCCTGCGATTACCCCGTTCAGGCTTATAATGTCTGTAAAAGATTAAAGGAGGGTGACCTTGCAATTTTAATCTGCGGTACGGGTATTGGTATAAGTATTGCGGCAAATAAAGTGAAGGGTATAAGGGCGGCTTGCTGTTCTGAGCCTTACAGCGCCGAATATTCAAGAATGCACAATGATGCAAATGTTCTTTGCGAAGGCGGCAGAGTTATTGATATTGAAAGAGCAAAAGAAATGGTTAATCTTTTCTTAAATACTGAATATGCCGGCGGAAGACATTCTAAAAGAGTCAAAATGCTTAGCGAGATTGAAGACGGCACATTTAAGATTGAAGATTAAAAAACATATTCTTTATAGCAGACTTTAAAAAAGAGGCTGTAAAAATCTTGTAGTTTTTTACAGCCTC
>JAZUIT010000263.1:0-14567 GCA_045642385.1 Acutalibacteraceae bacterium | reverse complement strand
ATTAATTTGCTTTGATAAAAATGGTTTAACCGTTCTATATTCTCTTACCTCAATACTAGCCGAATTCATTTCATAAGCAGATATTTCGATTTCATTGAAACAAAAGCTAATATAAAATGCTTTGTGTAGATTATCATAATAAAAATCTACTCTATCTTGCTTTTTTGTTTTGATTGCAGAAGGACTAGAGATGAGTCCATGTCGTCCAAGATACAACTCGCACTCCTTATCATTATTTCCGCTTCTATGTCTAAAATGCGTTGAAGTATATTTACTATCTTGAGCAGCCAATCGAACTTCCTCACCACAGTAAAGGCATTCATATCGAAAGGCTTCATTATCACTATTGGCGGCTGCAGCATTTGCAGATACAGCCATCTGTAAGAACGAATCAAAAGCTTTTAACACGAACTCATCTCCTTTCATAGTATTTATAAAATAATCCCTAAATAAAAGTTCTCGTTATTTTAATTTTAGCATTGTTCTTAACACTATTATGTTTTATTTGATATAATCTCAACAATTCATTCAGTTAAAATTTATAGGATGTAAATTGAAGCTGAATCTTTATATTAGATAACTAAACTAAGTCTATCTATATACTCAAAGAACTGCTATAGTCTCTTACAAATATCATATAACCTTAAACCACTTCAACGCCTCAACAATAGCCTTTTCTTTATTTTTCGGGCAATTCGGTTGTTTTGCATTTTCCGACTTCGGTTTATTATAGCTGTCGCCAACCTCAAGTCCGAGTTTTCTTTTAACCTGTGAGATGTAAAGCGTTGTTACTTTTAAACCGTACTCTTTTAATACATAATTTTTGATTTCGTTATATGTAGGTTTGCTTTCCGCCGATGTAATATCAAGCTCTGTTAAATCAAGCTTTATGTTGATATATTCATCCGCTCTGCGTTGGGACAAAAGGACAACAGTTTCCACGTGTGAGGTTCGGGGGAACATATCGCAGGGGCAGACTTTTTTGACTGTATATCCCAAATCCGTCAAAATTCTGCAATCTCTGGCAAGAGTTGCCGGGTCGCAGGAAACATAAACTATTCTTTCCGGATTGAAATTATTTATAGTTTCCAAAACATCTTTTGAACAGCCCTTGCGAGGTGGGTCAATTACAATTACATCCGGTTTTATGCCCTCATCGAAAAGTTTTTGTGCCGCTTTGGAAGCATCTGCACAGATAAATCTTGCGTTATTTATTCCGTTCAATCGGGCGTTGATTTTTGCATCTTTTATTGCATCTTCAACTATTTCAACACCGATTAAGCTTTTTACCTTATGTGCCATAGTTAAACCGATTGTGCCGGTTCCGCAGTACAAATCAAGTAATATTTCATCACCCTTTAAGTCGGCAAATTCTGCCGCTTTTTCATAAAGTCTTTGTGCCTGATGTGCATTTACCTGATAGAAAGACAGGGGGGAAATTCTGAATTTTAAGCCACACAAAATATCTTCTATATAGCCGTCACCCTTTAAATTCACAAATTTATCACTTAAAATTACATTGGTGTCCTTTGTATTTATATTCAGCATAATACTTTTGATATTTTCAAATTTTTCAAGTGCATTAATAAGCTCGTTTTCCTTTGGGATTTTTCTGCCGTTTATCACGAGACAAAATAAAATTTCACCGGTTTTTCTGCTCTCTCTGAGATATATATGCCTTATAAGTCCGCTGTGAGTTTCCTCGTTATACACACTTATATTATTTTTTTCAATCCAGCTTCTGACAGTATTAAGTATTTCTTCAAAACATTCGGGTTGCAATTTACAGTCTGCTGCTTCCACAATTCTGTGGCTGTGTGGTGCAAAGAATCCTAATTTAACCTTGTCATCCTTACCAACCGGGTACTGTGCCTTATTTCTGTATCTGCAAGCATTTTCGGCGGACAATATTTTTTCCGGCTCAATATCAATATGTGCAATTCTTTTAAAAGCATCAATAACTCTCTGTTCTTTGAGCTTTGCCTCACATTCATAACTTATATGTCGAAACGAACAGCCGCCGCATTTTGTAAAAGCTTTGCAGTCATTTTCAATTCTGTCGTTTGACGGCTCAATTATTTCTTCGATTTTCCCGTAGGCGTAGGTTTTCTTATTCTTTAAAATCCTTACCTTTAACTTATCACCTGCTGCTGTAAAAGGCACGAACACCGCCATAGTATCATACTTACCAACACCGTAGCCCTCTGTGGAATAGCCGGTTACGGTGAGGTCAATTATATCATTTTTATTAAGCATTTTCCACCTCGTAAATTGCGTTACAAAGTTTTGCCAAATCCTCCATTGAAAGTGCTTCCGCTCTCAAATCAGGTCTGAATCCTGCGTTTTTAATTGCCTGTGCGATTTTATCCTTCGGGATTGACATTCCGGCACTTAAAGAATTTAATGCGGTTTTTCTCCGCTGAGCAAAAGCGGCTTTAACCATTCTGAAAAACAGTTTTTCATCGGCGATTTCTATTTCCGGTTCTTTTCTTATACAAAGTTGAATTACTGCACTGTCCACCTTTGGGGACGGGATAAATGAATCACGAAATACATCAAATAATTTTTCGGCTTCGGAATAATAATCCACACTTACGGTTACGGCGCCGGCTGTGCGGCTGCCAACCTCAGCACAAAGCCTGTCCGCCGCTTCCTTTTGCACCATTACGGTAATATTTTCCAAGGGCAAACGGCTTTCAAGCAGTTTCATAATTACGGGTGAAGTTATATAGTAGGGCAAATTTGCACAGACTGCCACTTTCATATCGCCGAAATGCTCTTTGATAATTTTGTGCAAATCAGCTTTCAGCACATCCTCATTTATTATTTCAATATTTTCAAATTCTCCTAAGGTTTCACCGAGTATGGGAAGCAATGCTGTATCAAGCTCTATTGATACAACTTTTTTTGCAAGCTTTGCCAATTCCTTTGTCAAAACTCCCACACCTGCACCTATCTCAATTACGCCCATATTTTCATCCGTCACGGCATATTCTGCCATTTGGGGACAAACATCGGGATTAACAAGAAAATTCTGTCCCAAAGATTTTGAAAATTTAAAATTATTTCTTCTTAATAAATCTTTAATGTAATTTATATCCGTTAAACTGTGCATAATGATTCCTTCCCGTACTGTATTAAAATAATTATAACATAAATAATACCGTAAAACCACCTATTTTGGTAATTTCACGGTAAAAATTTTCATACACGATTGCTGTTAAAGGTCTCAATTTTGAAGCACAGAAGATTATATTCAGATGTGTTCACAGACAAAAAAACAACCCCGGTGAGAACCGGGGTTGAATGGTATCTGATTATCTCTTTGAGAACTGGGGTGCACGACGGGCGCCTTTGAGTCCGTATTTCTTTCTTTCCTTCATTCTGGGGTCTCTGGTTAAGAAACCTGCTTTCTTCAATGTACCGCGAAGCTCTTCGTCATACTGTAACAAAGCTCTTGAAAGTCCGTGACGGATAGCACCAGCCTGACCTGTAACGCCACCGCCGTTTACACGGCAGATGATGTCAAACTTGTCTGTTGTGCCGGTTAATTCGAGGGGCTGACGAACGATAAGCTTTAATGTTTCAAGACCGAAATAATCGTCAATATCTCTGTCGTTGATTATGATTTTACCTGTGCCTGCATATACGCGAACACGTGCAACTGATTTCTTTCTGCGGCCTGTGCCGTAAAAATAAGGATTACTATCGTACATTCAAATTGCCTCCCATCATATTTCACGAGCTTCGGGTTTCTGTGCTGCATGGGGATGCTCTGCACCACGGAATACACGAAGTCTTGTAAGTTGTTTTCTGCCCAATACTGTATCGGGAAGCATACGGCGAACCGCAAGCTTAACAACGAATTCAGGCTTATTCTGAATAAGAGTTTTATACTTAATCTCTTTCAAGTTACCGATATAGCCTGTGTGATGATAATACATCTTTTGTTCAAGCTTATTTCCGGTAAGTACAAGCTTCTCTGCATTGATAACGATTACAAAATCACCGCAATCAACATGAGGAGCAAAAATCGGCTTATGCTTTCCACGAAGAAGCACTGCAACTTCTGTAGCAATTTTACCGAGGGTTTTGCCTTCGGCATCAATTATATACCACTTACGCTCCATATTCTGGGCGTTTGGCATAAATGTTGACATAACAATTCCTCCCAAATACTTTTAATTTCTTAATTGCTTAGATAGTTTACCACAAGGGATATATATTGTCAAGTATTTTTTTCGATTTTTTTATACTTTACAACGAATACTCGTTTTTTCTCGTGTTTTCTCGCTTTTTCATATAGTTTGCTCACAAACGAATTTATCACATTTTCCGATATTATCAATATAATATTACTGAGGGGGTGCATTATGGACAATATCGGAGATATAATATCCTCACTGAGTGCTCAGGATATTGAGAGGTTGAAAGAAACTGCAAAAACTATTTTCCCGGACAACGAAAAAAGCGAGCCCGTTGAGGACAATCCCTTTTCCTCAATGGACCCGAATGTAATTCAAAAGGTTACGACGATTATGTCGAAAATGAATACCAAAAATTCACGAACCGAATTTATCAACGCTTTAAAACCGTTACTCAGCACCGGCAGACAGAAAAAAGCTGACGAAGCGGTAAAAATATTAAAGCTTATGGAGCTGTTACCTCTAATCAACGGCGGACTTTAATTTACGCATATTTTATCAGAGAACCTTTGAAAGAAAATCTTTCAGACGCGGTGATTTCGGGTTACCGAAAAATTCAGCAGGGGCGGCAATCTCTTTAATTACACCGTTTTCCATAAAGACAACTCTGTCGGCAACTTCCTTAGCAAAGCCCATTTCATGGGTAACAACCGCCATGGTCATACCCTCGTCGGCAAGTTCTTTCATAACATCCAAAACTTCACCGACCATTTCGGGGTCAAGTGCGGATGTAGGTTCATCAAAGAGCATTACCTCCGGATTCATAGCCAGCGCACGGACAATGGCAACACGCTGCTTCTGTCCGCCGGAAAGCTGGGACGGATATGCTCCTGCTCTGTCGGCAAGACCGACTCTGTTCAACAATTCCATTGCGGTTTTTTCGGCTTCCTCCTTATTTTTTTTCAGAAGCTTCATAGGTGCAATAGTCATATTTTTAAGTATTGTCATATTTGGGAAAAGGTTGAAATGCTGGAAAACCATACCCATTTTCTGACGATGTTCATTTATATTGATTTTAGGGTCGGTAATATTAATTCCGTCAAGCTCTATTGTGCCGCTTGTGGGTATTTCAAGAAGATTGAGTGAGCGTAAAAATGTTGATTTACCGCTGCCCGAAGGACCGACTATAACCATAACCTCGCCTTTTTTTATATCACAGTCAACACCGTTTAAAGCTTTAACTGTGCCGTTTATATAATGCTTTTTCAAGCCTTTTACACTAATAAGTACATTATCGTTCATTCTTACGCAACCTCTTTTCAAATGTTCCGAAAATCTTGGAAAGTATGATAACCGTCAGCAGATAAATAATTGCAACGGCAATAAGGGGCATAAATGCTTCAAAGGTTCTGCCTCTGATAAGCTCACCTGCTTTTGTAAGGTCCATAATTCCCACATAACCTGCGATTGAGGTTTCTTTAAGTAAGGCAATAACTTCATTTAAAAGTGCGGGGAGAACGGTTTTTATCACCTGCGGAATAACTACATAAATCATAGTCTGAACATAATTAAAGCCCAATGAACGGCCTGCCTCAAACTGTCCCTGGTCTATGGACATAATACCTCCGCGGAAAATTTCCGAAACATAAGCGCCGGAGTTACATCCGAATGCGACAATTGCTATGTAAATATCATCCTGCGAAACGAGAATTACGAAGTACCATATCAAAAGCTGAACAACAACAGGCACGCCACGGATAACGGTCACATAAATTTTGCATAAACCGTTAAAAAACTTTAAAATCCAATAACCGAATCCGCCTCTTAATTTCATGGATTCTTCGTTTTTGTCGTAAGATGAACGGATTGTTGCAATAACAACTCCCAAAACAAAGCCAAAAATAACGGCAAAAACAGTTATAAGCAGAGACTTTCCGAAGCCCTCGGCAAGCCACTTCCAGTAACCGTTATCAATGAAGCACAGATTGAATTTTTCTATAATAGTATTCATATTTTCTCCTACAACAACCAAATAGGGGATGTAAAAAACGAACAGACCGAAAAAAGTATTATAGAGGTTAAAAAATTTTGTACTTTTTTCTATCAATTTTTTGACCCTTGATATATCTGTATATTATCTTCGGGTCAATAAAATTGATTCTGTCCGTTTTTTCCTATCCCCTTTATGTATTTTGACCAAAATAGGTTAAAAATCAGGGAGGCTGTAAAAAACTACAAATTTTTTACAGCTCCTTTGCGATTATAGATATAACCTTATGCAGGAATATATTTGTCAATAATCTTCTGAACTGAGCCGTCAGCCTTTAATTCGTTAAGTGCCTTGTTGACTTTTTCAAGAAGCTCGGGATTATCCTTTGCTATACAGATTGCATAATCTTCTTCTACATAAGCTGTGGGAAGAATTGTAAGACCTGTATTCTTTGATACATAGCTCTTTGCAGGCTCGTTATCTGTAATAACTGCATCAACTTTACCGGTTACAAGAGCCTGAACGGCATCGTTACCTGCTTTGAAACGGAGAATGTTTTCATCGCCGTAACCACCCTTATCAACTGGGGATGAAGCATAGATATCACCGGTTGTATCCTGCTGAACAGCAATTTTCATAGAGCCGTCACCTTTGAGGTCATCAACCGATTTGATTTTTCCGTTTTCTTTAACTATAACGGACTGAATACCTTTTGCATAAGAATCGGTGAAGTTTACGCTCTTCTTTCTTTCATCAGTAACAGTCATACCTGCCATACCCATATCAAATTTGCCTGTCTGAACGCCGCCGATGATTGAGCCGAAGTCAACATCATTAATCACGAGTTCAAGACCGAGTTTTTCAGCGATAAGTCCCGCAATCTCAACATCAATGCCTGCGAAATTGTCGCCTTCTTTAAATTCGTATGGAGGGAATGTTGCGTGCGTTGCCATTATAAGTGTTGTCTTTTCTTCTTTCTTTGAACCGCAACCGGCAAGTGTGAATATACCTGCTGTGAGAACCAGTGCCATTACTAATGCGATAATTTTCTTCATTGTTCTAAACCGCTCCTTCATTTCTTTAATTAACCAAATTATAACATATTATTTCAACATCGTCAAGATTTTTATATTTGATATGCGAAACTCGAAATTTTTTATGTAGAAATTTTAATTGCAGTGTGTTATAATTGTTATGTGATCAGGTGATTACAAATAATCTTTCAGGTTTTTGGTTTTGAAGTGTGAAAAGAAATTTAAGGATACAATGGAACAGGAAAATAAAAAAACGGGACTTAATGAAGAAGAACTTGCACAAGTAGCGGGCGGTAATGCTTTGGGTGAGGAAAAACCTGATACAATTAGCCTTGAACAAACCGATGCTCTGCTTTCAAAAGCTGATTGAATGTGCAATAACGGTGTTTAAAGTTTCAGTTTTACCGTTAAACTTTAAAGTCAAAAGGAGAAAAATGCAATGAAATCAAAAAAAGAACTGAACGCCATTAAAGAGGAAATTGAAGCATTGAACAGGAAGCTTTCCGAATTGAGCGAGGAAGAACTTGTACAGGTGACGGGAGGGGTATTTCCTATTCCTAATATTCAGCGTGATATTGACGGCAGCGATAACATTATCATCTATAATGACCAAGACGAGTAATTGGGTAGCGTTTGTTAAATTCGATATCTGAAATCTTTGTATTTATCACTTTCGTATACAAAAATATAATCTCGAAAATGTGGCAATTTGTGCTTCGATATGATATAATTATTGTGTAATCAGTTGATTACAAATATTTTTCAGGAGAGTGCTTTTTGACTAAGTACAACAAAACGGTGATTGTAAAGTAACCGGGAGGTTGCGAATACAATCAAACACAACCTCCCGGGTTTCGGTTTATTTTCAGGGAGGAAAAACAAATGAAAAATAACTGTATTATCCGTTTGGAAAGAAAAGAAGAATACCGTGAAGTTGAAAATCTTGTAAGGGAAAGCTTCTGGAATGTATACCGTCCCGGTTGTTTGGAGCATTATGTTTTGAAAACGCTTCGTGACGATTCGGATTCTGTGCCGGAGCTTGATTTTGTTATGGAGCAGGACGGTAAAATTATCGGTCAAAATGTTTTTGTAAAAGCTAAAATCAAAGCCGATGACGGCAGGGATATTCCCATAATGACTATGGGACCTATCTGTATAACACCGGAGTTAAAGCGACAGGGCTACGGAAAAATTTTACTGGATTACTCACTTGAAAAAGCAAAGAAACTCGGTTGCGGTGCAGTTTGCTTTGAAGGAAACATAAAGTTTTACGGAAAAAGCGGCTTTACTTATGCAAGTGAATTTAATATTCGCTACCACGGATTACCGGAGGGCGAGGATGTATCATTCTTTCTTTGTAAAGAATTGATACCCGGCTATCTTGATGGGATTACAGGCGAATACAGCACACCGGCAGGATATTTTGTCTGTGAAAAATATCCGGAAGATTTTGAAAAATACGAAGCCACATTTCCTTACAAAGAAAAATTAAAGCTTCCCGGTCAGCTTATCTGACAAACACAAAGAGCCGTAAAGAAATTTGCGGCTCTGAAATTTAATGAAAAGGAACAAAAACTATGAGTAAAAAGAAAGCGGGCTTTTCTGTTGGCTTGGGTTTATTTGATTACATCAACCCGATTTTTTACGCTATTACGAGCATAACTATCGCACTTAATATTTTCGGTGTAATGAACACTGCCGTATTTATTATATACATTATCGGTGCGGTAATTTCACTTATTTTCGGCATGACAATTCCCACCGTAAAATTTATTGTGGGACTTGGGATAATGGAATTTAAAATGCCTGTAAATCTTGTGTTTTATGTAAATTCCGGGATTTTTATTTCGGGACTTATGTTGTTTTATACCTTGATTTGTCAATCAATTCCTGTAATAATTATTACAGCTTTGATTATATTTGCGTTATTGGGATTAATTTATTACAAGAAAAAGAAATTCAATACTGTTGCGGTTTTAATCGGTGCATTCGGTTACATTATGATTTATTCAAGCCTTATTTACTATGCGTTAAAAAATCCCGTTATTTCATCGCTTGTTCTTTACATAATTGCTATATGTCTTTTCGTTTCGTTGTGCCTTATCGGAATAAAAGGAAATTTAAAGGATGCCCGTGTACATTGGGTAATTGAAATATCAAATGTTATTTGTCAGATGTGCGTTGCAGTTGCAACACTGTTGGTTTTTAACTAATATTTTGTCAAAAAGGGTTTTATTATTTTTTGATATGTGGTAGAATTAAGGCAGTATAAAATAAAAGGTGATTTACTAATGAGAGTTGCAATTGTAGGTTGCGGTTCAATTTCAAGAATGCACTTGGGCGCAATTGATGCAAGAGAGGACGCAGAGCTTATCTGTGCCTGTGATATTGTTCCCGAAAGAGTTGAAGCCGCCGTAAAAGACAGAAACGCAAAGGCATATACGGATTTTGACGAAATGATAAACCATGAAGAACTTGATGTTCTTCATATTTGCACACCGCATTATCTCCATGTCCCAATGGCAATAAAAGCATTGAAAAAAGGTGTTTCCGTTTTATCCGAAAAGCCTGAGGGCATTTCCTATGAACAGATTGAAGCTTTAATAAAAGCAGAGGAGGAAAGCTCCGGTATTTACGGTGTGTGCTTCCAAAACAGATATAACCGTTCAGTCCGTGCTTTGAAAAAAATAATTGACACCGGAGATTGCGGCGAGCTTAAAGGCGCAAGAGGCTTTGTGACCTGGGACAGGGCAGAAAAATATTTTACGAGCAGCGGTTGGCGTGGTGTAAAAGCTACTGAGGGCGGCTCGGTTATGATAAATCAGGCGATACATACAGTCGATTTAATGAATTATTTGGGCGGTGATTTTGAGGTTGTAAATGCTGTGACCTCCACATTCAGACTTTCCGACACGATAGAAACGGAAGACACAGCAACGGCACTTTTCAAATTTGAAAACGGTGCAAGAGGTATTTTTTATGCTACATTGGCTTACACCTCAAACGCACCCGTTATTTTGGAATTACAGTTTGAGAACAGAACTTTCAGACTTGAAATGAATAATCTTTACGAGTGCGATAATTCAGGCAAAATTGTTCCTTTGGATGTTTCGGAGGCTGTTGCCGGCGAGGGTAAAAATTATTGGGGCGATAGTCATGCCATACTGATTGATGATTTTTACACTTGCATAAAAAATAAAACTCCCTTTATGCTCAACGCAAAAGAGGGAAGCAAGGCAATTAAAACAGTTTTGGATATTTACCAACTAAGCGGAAGCTATGATTTTTAAAAAACGGTGAGGTAATTTTTTATGAGTGAATGCAGGCTTATAATTCATACCGCAACATATAACAGAGCAAATCTTCTTGACAGGTTATATAATTCTCTGAAAGCTCAGACATGTAAAGATTTTGTATGGGCGGTAACTGATGACGGCTCAACAGACAACACAAAAGAACTGTTTGACGAATGGTGCAAAGAGGATAACGGCTTTAAAATTTTATATGAAAAAATCCCAAACGGGGGTAAAATGAGAGCTATAAACCGTGCTGTTGACACTATTAACGGTGATTATATTTTTTTTGTGGATTCTGATGATTACCTTACACCAAATGCTGTTGAAGTTCTGAAAAAGTGGATTCCGGAAATTGATAACCTTGAAAATTATGTGGGTGTCGGCTGTGCAATAGCTTTTCCCAACGGTGAATATATTAAAGGCGTTGCTCCCGAAATTGATGAAAAAATCGGTTATGTTGATGCTACAAATCTTGAAAGACCATTGTATAAGCTTGATGCGGATATGCGTGAAGCTTATAAAATTGAGGTACTGAAAAAATATCCGTTTAAAGTATGGGACGGTGAAAAATTTGCACCGGAACAAATAGCTTTAAACGAAATGGCTTTGGCAGGATATAAAATCCGCTGGCATAAGGATATTTTATATATCGGTGATTATCTTGATGACGGTCTTACAAAGGGCAGTAACAGGTTATTAAAAAACAATCCTATGGGATATGCTATGATGTTTAACCATATGTTAAAATATCAGAAAGGTTTGAAAAACCGTTTTAAAACTGCCGCACAGCATATTGCACTTTCCATTGTCGGCAAAAATCCATCGTATATTTTTCAGAGTAATGCAAAATTACTGACATTATGTTCACTGCCATACGGTATAATACTTGCAGTAAGAAGAAAAAAGCAGTTCAAAACATTTTAACAGGTGAAAATTTATGAACAATCAAGCTAATTGTGAATACTGTCTTAATTATGAATATGACGAGGAAACAGAGTGCTATATCTGTTCAGTTGACCTGGATATGGATGAGTTTGAGATGTTTATGAATAACAGCTACAAAAACTGCCCGTATTTCAGAATTAACAATGAATATAAGATAGTTGAAAAACAGAATTAAAAAAAGAGGTTGTGGCAAAATGTCACAGCCCCTTTTTAACTTTGCATATAGCCAACCGTTAATTGCACATTGCTAATTGCTAATTAATAAAACCGCCGTCAGCACATATTACCTGACCGGTTATAAAATCAGCCTTGTCGCTTGCCAAAAAATAAATCACATTTGCGATATCCTCGGGAGTGCCGTTTCGCATTAAAGAGCTTTCACCGGCTAAATCTTTCATTGTGTCACCGTCAAGATGTGCATTCATTTTTGTTAAAATTACTCCGGGGGCAACTGCATTTACCCTGATATTTGACGGTCCGACCTCACGGGATAAAGCTTTTGTAAATCCGATTATTGCGGCTTTGGAAGCTGAATACACAACCTCGCAAGAACCGCCGGCTATACCCCAGATTGAAGAAACATTTATGATAGCACCGCTATGTTTTTTTATCATATTTTTTAGCGCCTGCTGACAGCAAAGATATGTTCCTTTGACATTTGTATTCATCACCCTGTCATATTCTTCCTCGGTGACATCGGTAATCAATTTCTGCGGCAGTGCCGTACCTGCATTATTCACAAGCACATCAACATCACCTATCTGCTCAAACATTTTTTCAACAGAAGGTTTATCGGAAACATCTGCCTGTACAATCTGAGAATTATCGAGTTCCTCAGAAAGCTTTGTTGCTTCGTTCTCCGAACGGTTATAATGAATTATTACCTTATACCCGTTTTCATAAAACACTTTTGCGGTGGCGGCGCCTATGCCACCGGATGCACCTGTTATTAAAACTGTTTTCATAACTTATCCTCACAAATTTCAGAGGTTGTTACATAATGATGCAACAACCTCTGTTTTAATTATTCTCAGCTATTTAATAAAGGTAAAACCAAGTCAATGATTTTATCAATATCTTTACTTAAATCATATAATCCGCTGGTGCTGAATGCGAAATCCGCTTCGTTGACGCCTTCTTTAACATCAAGTATACTTATCAAAATGTTTTGGAAGCCAACATATTCAAGAACACCGTCAGCGTTAAAATACATTGTTGCGATGTAATCGTCCTCTGTTACGAAAACTTCAACAGTATATTCTTTGCTGTTTACCGTTTGGGTCTTTTTACCTAAATATTTTGCGTTGAGGAAATAGTCAACAAGTCCGCCGGCATCAAGGTTGTTTAAATCGGGAATATCCTTTACGGCAGATTCATCAATTTTTTTAATTAATTCAAGTAAATCTGCTGCTGAATAATAAATTCCGTTGTAATCTTTCTTTGAAAGTATTTTACCCGCTGTAAATTTTTCAGTATCAATAACAAGATAAATACCGCTGTCGTTCATTTTCACACCGATATTTTTAATCTTCAAATCTTTTATCGGCAAATCAGTTATCAAACCGTAAACCAGCGGAGGAATTTCAGCAGTAAAATCCTTAATTAATGTGTTGTTTATATAATCATTAAGTGATTTTGTATTAATTTTTGCATAGGCTTTACCGTTTTTAATACCAATGGTCGCATCAACGGTTAAAGTTCCTATTTCGCTGATAACAGCCCATGCATCCTCGCCGATTTCTTCCCTGAATTCAAGTAAATCATCAGCACTTACTGAAACCTGAGCGGAAGCGGTGAAATTCTTTGCCGTAAATAAATCCTTGTAATTCTTATTATAATTTACAGGTTCTGTTCCGTCCGAAACATAAATTTTACATTCTGCAAATTTCTCGCCAATCTGAGCTTTAATAACGGCAAATCCGATGTCCTTCAATGTTACAACACCGTTGTCGTCAACAGTTGCAACATCTTTGTCGGATGTTGTCCAGATAATTTTATAGTCCGCGGCATTTTCGGGTAATACATTAGCTTTAAGTGTAACCCGTCCGCCGACCTTTGCATCCTCGATAATCGTTTTATCAAGTGTTATTGAATCAACACCCTGTACAACGGATATGGTACAAGTGGCTGTTTTGCCCTCACACTCGCAGGTAATTATTGCATCACCGTTACCTGTAACTGTCACTAAACCGTTTTCGCTTACTGTTGCAACATCCTTATCGGAGCTTGACCAAGTAAAGCTGTAAACACCGTTTGAAGCGGGCTTTGTAATGGGGTTAATTGTATATGTTGAACCTATATTCTCACAGTAAATTACTTCCTTATCAAGGGTTAATTCTTCAAGGGGAGCTTTTACGGTGATTTTACAGTCAACCTCCAAATCGTCAACCGTTGCAGTAACAAATGCTGTACCGTTACCCGTAATTGTAACAACGCCCTTGCTGTCAACTGTTGCAATATTTGCATTTGAAGTTACCCATTTGGCAGTTGATATGGCATAAGAGGGTTCTAATGTAGCTGTGAGAGTATGCTTCTCACCGATTTTTTCGGAGCTGATTTCAGTTTTATCGAGAGTAATATTTTCAACATCTGCGATAACCTTTACTGTGCATTTGGCTGTCTTGTTATCAAGTGCTGTACAGGTGATTTCTGCCTTACCGTAACCTTTTGCAGTAATAAGTCCGTTTGCATCGACGGTTGCAATATTTGCATCAGATGTTGTCCATTTTACTGTTTTGACACCTGCATTAGAGGGTGCTATTGTGGCTTTGAGCTGATATGTAGCGCCGATTTCTTTTGTGTTGAATGATACGGAATTGAGCTTCACGGATTGAACCTGAACCCTTACGGTGACGGCGCAGGTGGCTTTTTTAACAGTGCCGCCGGAAGATACGGTGCAGGTGATTGTTGATTTACCGTTGTTCTTTGTGGTTACAACACCCTTGCTGTCAACCGTTGCAACGGCGGTATTGGAGGAAGTCCATTTAACCGTTGCTTTTGCAGGTTTAACTGTTGCTTTCAAAGTATATTTTGCACCGATTGTAACTGAATTTATCGCTGTTTTGTCAAGAGCAACACTTACAGCAGGATTGGAAACAGTCACCTTACAGGTTGCTTTTTTACCGCTTCCGTCAGCCGCAGTACAGGTGATTGTTGC
>JAZUIT010000262.1:0-12361 GCA_045642385.1 Acutalibacteraceae bacterium | reverse complement strand
TACATCATCGCAGAGGAAAGGAAGGATGTTTTTGAACTCGTCGCTAATGCCCTTTTCCTTGACCTCGCCGTAAAACGGAGCATAGTCACGGAATGTATATGCAAGTCCGACTGTTTTATATCGGTCTTTACTTGCTTTTGTCCTGACGATATATGCGGGTTTATCGGCGATGTTTAAATCCATATTTCTGCCGACAACCCTATGTCCGTCGGAAAACTCTTTTGTAACCGCTGTACATCCGCCTCCCCAATTGTCATTGTTGTCAGCCCAGAATTTGTCGCCGCGGTCGTAATCAACACGGTCATAGTTTACCTCAAAAATGCGGCTGTTTTCTTCAATTTCAGTGATTTTTGTAAAGCTTTCTTTACTGTTGCAGCCAAAGAGCATTACAACTAATAAAATGCTGATTAAAGCTGAGAATATCCGTTTAAATTTCATAATCCGGTTTCTCCTTTCTATCGGTCCTTTTATTTGCTCTGTTTTTTACATTATAGCAAAATCCAATACAAAAGTAAATAAAAATTTACCGTAATATTGCAATTATTCAATCATATTCAATCTTAATTTTATAATTTTGATTTTTCTACTGAACTTTTGTTTACATTTTAAAATTTTAGTGGTATAATTAAGTAATATTTTTCGGAGGCGGAGATTTGGGTAATTTTAAAATTCACAGTAAATTTAAACCCACCGGTGACCAGCCTGAGGCTGTTAAAAAGTTGGTTGACGGAATAAATAAAGGCTATGATGAGCAGGTATTACTGGGCGTTACAGGCTCCGGTAAGACATTCACCATGGCTAATGTTATTGAACGGCTCAACAGACCGACACTTGTTTTGGCTCATAATAAAACCCTGGCGGCACAGCTTTGCTCAGAGTTTAAGGAATTGTTCCCCGAAAATGCCGTAGAATACTTTGTTTCCTATTACGATTATTATCAGCCGGAAGCCTATATTCCGCACACAGATACTTATATTGAAAAGGATTCATCCATTAATGATGAAATTGATAAATTGCGCCATTCCGCAACATCTGCATTATCTGAAAGACGGGATGTAATAATTGTTTCGAGCGTGTCCTGTATTTATTCCCTGGGAAACCCGATTGATTATAAAAATATGGTTATATCTTTGAGAACGGGTATGCAAAAAAGCCGTGACGAGCTTATTTCGAAATTGGTTGAAATTCAGTATGAAAGAAACGATGTTAATTTTATCAGAAATAAATTCCGTGTCAGGGGAGATGTGGTGGAAATTTTTCCCGTACAGTCCGGTGAAAATGCCGTAAGAGTGGAATTTTTCGGAGATGAAATTGACAGAATAAGCGAGATAAACGCCCTTACCGGTAAGGTGAAATGTACTCTTTCCCATGTTGCGATATATCCTGCATCACACTATGTTGTATCACCCGAAAAATTGGAAGAAGCCATAAGCGACATAAGTCTTGAAATGTTAGAGCAGGTTAAATTTTTTGAGGAGCAGGGAAAACTGCTTGAAGCGCAAAGAATTAAACAACGCACGATGTACGATATTGAAATGCTCAAAGAAACGGGATTTTGCAAGGGTATTGAGAATTATTCCCGAATTATGTCAGGCAGGAAACCGGGTGAAGCACCGTTTACGCTGCTTGATTTCTTCCCCGATGATTTTCTTTTGTTTGTGGATGAATCCCATGTTACGGTACCTCAGGTAAGGGGAATGTATTTCGGCGACAGGTCGAGAAAAGAAAGCCTTATTAATTTCGGCTTCCGACTGCCGTCGGCTTACGATAACAGACCTTTGACCTTTGACGAATTTTACGGCAAATTAGGTCAGAAAGTTTTTGTCAGCGCCACCCCTGCGGATTTTGAAAGGGAAAAAAGCAGTCAGATTGTGGAGCAGGTTATAAGACCTACGGGACTTTTAGACCCACTTGTAACGGTTAAACCCATTGAGGGACAGATTGATGATTTAATATCGGAAATTAATTTAAGAATAGATAAAAAGGAAAGGGTGCTTGTTACCACTCTAACCAAAAAAATGGCAGAGGATTTGACGGATTACCTTGAAAATGTGGGTATAAAAGTCAGGTATATGCACTATGATGTTGATACCATTGAAAGAATGGAAATTATCCGTGATTTGCGTTTAGGTGAATTTGATGTGCTTGTGGGAATAAATCTTTTAAGAGAGGGTTTGGATATTCCCGAAGTGTCTTTGGTTGCCATACTTGATGCGGATAAAGAAGGCTTTTTGCGCTCGGAAACATCACTCATTCAGACCATTGGCAGAGCCGCAAGAAATGCGGAGGGTGAGGTTATAATGTATGCCGATACCGTTACCCGTTCTATGGAAAGAGCTATTACCGAAACCAACAGGCGCAGGGAAATTCAGCAGAAATATAACGAGGAACACGGTATTACTCCGAAAACCATCAAAAAAGATGTTCGGGATATCATTGAAATATCGAAGAAAACCGATGACGACCCGTTAGCTAAGATGTCAAGGAAAGACAAAGAAATAATGATAGCGAAGCTGACAGCTGAAATGAAAGAGGCGGCAAAGATACTTGAATTTGAGCACGCCGCATATTTGAGAGATAAAATTGAAAAGCTAAAAGGAAAGAAATAAAATTATGGGTTCAAAAATAATAATTAAAGGTGCAAATGAGCATAATTTAAAAAACATAGATGTGGAAATTCCCCGTGATAAAATGGTTGTTTTAACCGGCTTGTCGGGTTCGGGAAAATCCTCTCTTGCATTTGATACCATCTATGCAGAGGGACAGCGCAGATATGTTGAATCTCTGTCATCTTACGCAAGGCAGTTTTTAGGACAAATGGAAAAACCCGATGTAAAATCTATCGAGGGACTTTCACCTGCAATATCCATTGACCAGAAAACAACCTCAAAAAATCCCAGGTCAACTGTGGGAACGGTTACGGAAATATATGATTATTTAAGACTTTTATATGCCCGTATCGGTGTACCTCATTGTCCTGTCTGCGGCAGGGAAATTACAATGCAGACCGTTGACCAGATTACCGATAAAATTTTATCTCTTGACGAGGGTACGAAAATTCAGATTTTATCTCCCATTGTCCGCGGAAGAAAGGGCGAATATGTTAAAGAGCTTGACAGCGCGAGAAAATCGGGCTATGTCAGGGTGAGAATTGACGGTTCTGTTTATGATTTGTCCGAGGATATAAAGCTTGATAAAAACAAAAAGCACAGCATAGAAATTATTGTTGACAGATTAGTTGTAAATGAAAGTATCAGGAGCAGGCTTTCCGACTCTGCGGAAACAGCATTAAATCTTGCTAACGGTTTAATGATAGTTGATGTTGTCGGCGGCGATGAAATTTTGTTTTCGCAAAATTATGCCTGCCCGGAACACGATATAAGCATAAACGAGCTTACGCCGAGAATGTTTTCTTTTAACAATCCTTTCGGCGCCTGTCCAAAATGTGCCGGTTTGGGTGTTCACAAGGTGGTTGACCCTAATCTTATTATGAAGGATAAATCTCTTTCAATCAGAAACGGCGGTATAAAAGCCAGCGGTTGGAGCT
The DNA here is from genome assembly GCA_045642385.1 of Acutalibacteraceae bacterium. GTDB lineage: Bacteria > Bacillota > Clostridia > Oscillospirales > Acutalibacteraceae > RGIG2945. The sequence continues at coordinate 8,814 of JAZUIT010000262.1, read as the reverse complement.
ATGAAACCGGAGCCATTACAAAAATGTACTTTGACGCATTGGCGGAGCATTATAATTTCTCCCTTGATACGCCTGTGGGCGAGCTGAGTAAAGAAGCCATTGATGTTTTAATGTACGGCACAAAGGGTAAAAAGATTAAAACCAAACGCACACCGAATTTCGGCGGCGGTGAATATTATACTGAATTTGAGGGAATTGCAAATAATATTCAGAGAAGATATAACGAAACCACAAGTGAATGGTCACGCTTTGAGCTTGAATTTTATATGTCAAATACAAAATGCCCCGAGTGCAAGGGTTACAGGCTCAATAAGGAGTCTTTGGCTGTTACTGTGGGTGGTATAAATATTACGGATTTTTGTAATATGTCGGTTACGGATGAGCTTACATTTATTGAAAATCTTGAATTATCCGAACAGGATAAAACCATTTCTGCGGAAATAATAAAAGAGATAAAAGCAAGGCTGAATTTTTTGAAAAATGTCGGGCTTGAATATCTTTCTCTGTCCCGTTCGTCCGGAACACTATCGGGCGGTGAAAGTCAGAGAATAAGGCTTGCAACTCAGATAGGTTCTTCTCTCATGGGTGTTCTTTATGTGCTTGACGAACCAAGCATAGGACTTCACCAAAGGGATAATGACAAGCTTTTGAAAACGCTGAAAGAACTGCGTGATTTGGGTAACACTTTAATTGTGGTAGAACACGATGAGGACACTATGTATGCCGCAGATTATATTGTTGATATAGGACCCGGTGCGGGTATTCACGGTGGTAATGTTGTGTGTGCCGGCACGGTCGAGGATATTAAAAAATGCGAAAATTCAATCACGGGTCAATATCTTTCCGGTAAAAAGCACATTCCGGTACCTCAAAACCGCAGGAAAGGCAACGGACTTTTTCTTGAAGTTCAGGGTGCGGAGGAAAACAATCTTAAAAAGGTTGATGTAAAAATCCCGTTAGGTGAATTTGTATGTGTAACCGGTGTTTCGGGTTCCGGTAAATCTTCACTTATCAATGAAATTTTATACAAAGCTCTTGCAAATGAACTAAACGGCGCTAAAAAGGTTACGGGCAAATATAAAAAGATAAAGGGAATAGAAAATCTTGACAAGGTTATTAATATTGACCAGTCACCAATCGGTAGAACACCGCGCTCCAACCCGGCAACATATACAGGTGTTTTTAACGATATAAGAGCTTTGTTTGCATCCACTGCCGAGGCTAAAATGCGTGGATATACGGCAAGCAGATTTTCATTTAATGTAAAAGGAGGCAGATGCGAAGCCTGTCAGGGTGACGGTATAAAGAAAATAGAAATGCATTTTCTTGCAGATGTTTATGTTCCTTGTGAGGTGTGCCACGGTGCAAGGTATAACCGTGAAACATTGGAAGTAAAATTTAAAGGTAAGACTATTTACGATGTGCTTGAAATGACGGTTGAAGAAGGTTTAGAGTTTTTCTCAGCACAGCCGAAAATTGTTAAAAAACTGCAAACATTATATGATGTGGGACTGGGATATATTAAAATCGGTCAGGCTTCCACAACCCTGTCCGGCGGCGAAGCTCAGAGAGTTAAGCTTTCGACGGAGCTTTCCAAAACTTCCACAGGCAAGACGATATATTTCCTTGATGAACCTACAACCGGTTTGCATACGGCGGATGTTCACAAGCTGATTGAGGTTTTGCAGGCTTTGGCAGACAAGGGCAATACCGTAATTGTAATTGAACATAATCTTGATGTTATAAAAACAGCGGATTATATCATAGATTTAGGTCCCGAGGGCGGTGACAAAGGCGGCGAAATTGTTGCAACCGGAACACCTGAGGAGGTTTCGGAAAACAAAAATTCTTATACGGGTGTCTATCTCAAAAAATGTCTTAAATAAATATTGTATTTTAACGGGGTTTAGTGTATAATTTATGTGTTCTAATTACTAAAATCAGGAGGTTGCCGTATGTCATCTAAATATTCTGTACCGGTTTCAAAGCTTATTAAAGATATTTCACTTGAAGTGGTCTATACACCGAAAAATCCCGAAAATCTTTATGTTTCATCGGCAGAGGTCAACCGTCCCGGTCTTGTATTAACGGGATTTTCCGATTATTTTGACGATGACAGGGTGGAGTTTTTAGGACTTGCGGAGGTTGAATATTTAAAGAGCCTCACGGATGACGAAAGACTTAAAAGTCTTGAAAATCTCGTATCTAAAAAACCTCCCATAATTATAGTTACAAGAAATCTTGAATGTCCCGAAGCATTTATAGATTTAGCAAAAAAATATGAAGTTCCGGTTTTGAGGTCAAAGGATTCCACATCAAGCTGTATGAACACCCTTTTGTCCTATCTGAACTTGGAACTTGCGGAAAGAATTACCCGTCATGGCGTACTTGTCGAGGTTTCCGGTGAAGGTGTACTGATTTTAGGTGACAGCGGTGTAGGTAAAAGTGAAACGGCACTTGAACTTATTAAAAGAGGTCACAGACTTATCGCAGATGATGCGGTTGAAATCAGAAAATGCTCCGAGAGGACGATAGTAGGTTCTGCACCCGATAATATCAGGCATTTTCTTGAATTGCGAGGTGTCGGTGTTATCAATGTACGCCGGACTTTCGGTATGGGTGCTGTTAAAATGACACAGAAAATTGATATGGTTATTGAGCTTGAACCCTGGGAACAGGGCAAGGTTTATGACAGGTTGGGTCTTGATGATGAAATGCTTGATATTTTAGGTGTTAATCTGCCTAAAACCGTTGTACCGGTTAAGCCCGGACGAAATTTATCAATCATAATCGAGGCTGCCGCATTAAATAACAGATTGAAGAAAACAGGTTACAATGCCGCAAGGGAATTGCTCCATAAATTGGGTATGATAGAGGATATAGTTCCCGAGGAAAGCGAGCTTGATATATGGCAAAATTATTAAAGGTAAGGTGAATAAAATGTATTCAGTAGGTGTAGATTTAGGCGGAACAAATATTGCAGTAGGCGTTTTGGGTGAGGATAATAAAATTATCGGCAAGGCATCAATTCCCACAAAGGCTGAAAGACCGGCAGAAGCCATTTTTGACGACATCGCACTTTGTGTTAAAAATGCTGTTGCAAATGCAAATCTGACAATAGATGATATTGAGTCCATTGGTATCGGTACTCCCGGTTCGGTTGATAAAAAAACAGGTTATATTGATTACGCAAATAATCTTAATTTTAATAAAACTCCCGCAAAGGAAATGCTTGAAAGCAGATTGGGCAAAACCGTTTATCTTGACAATGATGCAAACTGTGCGGCTTTGGGTGAAGCAGTTGCAGGGGCAGGAAACGGTGTTAAAAATTTTATCGCTATCACATTAGGTACAGGTGTAGGCAGCGGAATTATTGTTGACGGTAAAATTCTTTACGGTGTAAACGGTGCGGCGGCTGAAATGGGACATCATGTAATTGAATTTGACGGCATTCAGTGTAACTGCGGCAGAAAAGGCTGCTGGGAACAGTATGCTTCCGCAACAGCTTTAATAAATCAAACAAAGGAAGCTATGGAAGCAGATAAACAGAGCGTTATGTGGGAGCTTGTAAACGGTGATATCAATGCCGTAAACGGTGTAACCGCATTTGACGGTATGCGAAAAAATGATAAGACTGCAACAGAAGTTGTTAATAGGTATATAGGTTATATTTCGATCGGTATTACAAATATTATAAATATTTTTCAGCCGGAAATTATCTGTATCGGCGGCGGTATCAGCCACGAGGGCGAAACACTGTTAAAGCCCATCCGTGATTATGTGGAAAGTGAGCGTTATTCCCGTTATCAGACAAAACAGACGAAGGTTTTAGCCGCAACATTGGGAAATGATGCAGGTATTATCGGTGCGGCATTGCTTAAAGAATAATTTTCGGAGGATATTAAGGTGAAAGCATTTTCGGAAAATATCGGTTGCAAGGTAAGTGAAAATGTTTTAATGAGCAGGTATACCACCTTTAAAACCGGTGGTTATGCACCTTTACTCATTGAACCGGGCAATATTGAAAATCTTTCGGCAGTATTAAAGGAATGTGCAAAAAGAAAAATTGAGCCTTTGATTATCGGGAACGGCAGTAATTTGCTGATTCCCGATGAAGGTATTAACAGACCTGTTATAAAATTATCGGACGGCTTTGATAAAATTGAGCTTTTGGACGAAACGACAATTAAATGCGGTGCCGGAGTTACACTTTCAAAGCTTTGTATTTTTGCGTTGGAACACTCTTTGACCGGACTTGAATTTGCTTTCGGTATTCCCGGAACGGCAGGCGGCGGCGCATATATGAATGCAGGTGCCTACGGCGGTGAAATGAAAGATGTTCTTGTATGTTGTGAACATATTGACAGATACGGAAATATCGGCACATATGAAAACGACGAGTTGAATTTATCCTACCGCCACAGCATATATACTGATACGAATAATGTAATTATTTCACTTACATTGAAGCTTAAAAAGGGTAACAAAACCGAAATAAAAGCAAAAATGGATGAATTATTAGGTAAAAGAAAAGCAAAACAGCCTTTGGATTTTCCGAGTGCAGGCAGTGTTTTCAAACGCCCTGAGGGTTACTTTGCCGCCGCATTAATCGAAGAATGCGGTTTAAAGGGCAGAACCGTGGGCGGCGCTCAGGTCAGTGAAAAGCATTCCGGTTTTATTATAAATATCGGAAATGCCACAACTGAAAATATACTTGATTTGATTAAAATCGTACAGGATACCGTTTACGAAAAAAAAGGCATCCGTTTAGAGTGTGAAGTTAAAGCAGTAAGATAACATTGAGGAGTTTTTTTAGTGGAATTAGTTATAGTAACAGGACTTTCTGGCTCAGGTAAATCGAGAGTTATGAATTCATTGGAGGATATAGGTTTTTTCTGTGCGGACAATCTGCACCCGAAGCTTATACCCACATTTGTGGATTTGCTTTTACAGTCAAAGGAAAAAAGAGAAAGAGTTGCAATAGCCATTGATATGCGTGTGGGCGCATCATTCAATGATATTTTCCGTGCAATTGAGGAACTGAAATTTAAGAATATTACATATAAAATTCTTTTTCTTGATGCCGCTACGGAAATTATTGTAAACCGTTACAGCGAAACGAGAAGAAAGCATCCTTTGGCAGAAAAACATTTGGGTTCACTTGAAGAAATTATAGAGGCGGAAAGAAAACAGCTTCTGCCGATAAGACAGATTTCCGATTACTATATTGATACCTCAACAATGACACCGGCGATGTGCAAGAAAATGGTAAATGATATTTTTCTCGGTGATTCCGGTTCTTCAATGAAAATCCGTGTAATGTCCTTTGGATTTAAACACGGTGTTCCCAAGGATGCAAATTTAGTTTTTGATGTTCGTTGCTTACCTAATCCGTTTTATATTGATGAATTAAAGCACAAAACCGGGCTCGACAGAGAAGTTTTTGACTTTGTTATGAAGTTTGACAGCGCAACGACCTTGCTTGAAAAAATTTATGATTTGATTGATTTTTTAATTCCCAATTATATTGTTGAGGGTAAAAGTCAGCTTGTTGTCGCAATTGGATGTACGGGAGGTCATCACCGTTCCGTTGTGTTTGCCGAAGAAGTTTTCAGTCATTTGAAAGAAAACAAATACATACCGTCTATAAGTCACCGTGATATAAGCAGGTAGTATTTTTGCTCAATTAGGAGTTAGGAATGAGGAGTTAGGAGTTAAGGGTGGGTTTCACCCACACCCATCGTTAACGGATAAGTAATAGTGAATAGTGAATAATTGACGGTGGGTTCCACCCACACCCGATTTTAGTTTATAGTTTTATCAAAATTGCTGACAAAAGCCTACCTTGTGGGAGGTGGCGATAGCCGATAGGGTTTATGTAATTCATAATTCATAATTCTTAATTCTTAATTCGAACCACCCACACCCGATTAAATATTTATAGTAGCTCGTAGGGGACGGCGTCCTCGACGTCCCGATAATAGAATTATCAATCACAATGACAGAGGGATAATAAAAGTTTGTTTTATTGCTGAAAATAGCAGGGAGGGGAAAATGTCTTTTTCTACTGATGTGAAGGTTGAATTGACATCTGTTTCAGATAAAGAACTGTGTTGCCGTCAGGCTTTACTGTACGGCATATTGCTTTTTTCAAAAAGCTTTACATTTCAGAATATAACTTTTTCCACCGAAAGCCGGGAAATTTCCGACTTGTTTTGTGAGCTTCTTAAAACAGTTGCCGGTATTTCCCCGGAAATAACCGTTTCAAAAGCCGGTAATATTAAACATAAAATTGACAGCCCCTCCGACAGAAAGAAGCTATTGGAGGGCTTCGGTCATTCAAAAAAGGATTTAGCATTAAGAATTAACCATTCGAATTTTAACTGTGACAACTGTTACAGAGCTTTTTTGCGAGGTGCTTTTTTGGCTTGCGGTTCAGTAAGTAATCCGGGTAAATCCTATCATCTTGAATTTACAGTTGCTCATAATAAACTGACCGCTGATTTAATTAAACTACTGTATGAGGTGAATATTGAGCCAAAGCAATCAATAAGGCAGAATAACAATATCGTATATCTGAAAAATTCCGAAAAAATCGAAGAACTGCTTGCTGAAATGGGCGCCTATGAAATTACCCTTGAATTTATGGTAACCAAGGTTGAAAAGGATGTTAAAAACAGAATTAACAGGCAAAATAATTTTGAGCTTGCCAATTTAGATAGGAGTATAAACGCAGGACTTGAACAGATTGATGCAATAAAAAAGCTCAAAAAAAGCGGAAAATATGATTTCCTTTCCCCTGAATTAAGGGAACTTTGTGATTTGAGGATTAAAAATCCCGAAGCATCCCTTTCACAGCTTTGCAAGCTTTCGTCATCGCCAATTTCAAAATCCGGATTAAAACACAGATTAGAAAAAATTATCAGTTTATCAAAGGAATAAAAATGGCAGGATTTACGCATTTACATTTGCATACACAATACAGTTTGCTTGACGGTGTATGTCGTTTTGATAATTTGTTTGAAACGGCAGCCGAACTCGGGCAGACTTCTGTCGCTATAACCGGCCACGGTGTAATGTACGGTGCTGTTGATTTTTATAAAACTGCAAAAAAATACAATATAAAACCTATTATCGGCTGTGAGGTTTATGTTGCCAAAAGGTCGAGATTTGATAAAGAGCATAATCTTGACTCGGAAAGAAACCACCTGATTTTACTTTGCAAAAATGAAACTGGCTATAAAAATCTGATTAAAATGGTCTCAGAAAGCTGGACAAACGGTTTTTATACAAAGCCGAGAATTGATAAGGAATTATTGAAAAATCATCACGATGGCTTAATTTGCCTGTCCGCCTGCCTTGCCGGTGAAATACCTTCACTTCTTTCAAATGATGATTATGAGGGTGCAAAGGAAACTGCATTGTGGTTTTATAACCTTTTCGGTAAAGGTAATTATTATATTGAACTTCAAAATCACGGATTACCGGAGCAACTGAAAATTTTACCGATGCTTAAAAGACTGTCAGCGGAAACCGGTATTCCTATGGTTGCCACAAATGATACACACTATATTAAAAAAGAAGATGCAAAAATCCAGCAGGTGCTTATTTGTATTCAGACTAACCACACGGTGGGCGAGAGTACGGGTATAGAATTTTCTTCCGATGAATTTTATTTAAAATCCGAAGAAGAAATGCTTGAATTGTTTTCCGATGTTCCCGAAGCAATTTCAAACACCGGGAAAATTGCGGATATGTGCAACTTTGATTTTGAATTCGGTAACACAAAATTACCTCATTTTGAAGTGCCTGACGGTATCGACCATTTTGTATGGTTTTCCGATATGTGTAAAAAAGGTCTTGTTAAAAGATACGGCGAAAATCCGCCCCAAACGCATATTGACAGGTTGAACTATGAGCTTGATGTTATCAATAAAATGGGATATGTGGACTATTTCCTCATTGTCCACGACTTTATAAATTACGCTAAAAGCGTAGGTATTCCCGTAGGACCCGGAAGAGGTTCGGGTGCCGGCAGTATTGCGGCATACTGTATCGGTATTACGGGTATTGACCCGATGAAATATAATCTACTCTTTGAAAGATTTTTGAACCCCGAAAGAGTAAGTATGCCGGACTTTGATATAGATTTTTGTTATGTACGCAGACCTGAGGTTATTGAGTATGTCAACAGAAAATACGGCACAGACCATGTTGCACAGATTGTCACATTCGGAACTTTGGCTGCAAGAGCGGCTATAAGAGATGTCGGCAGAGCTTTGGGAATACCTTATTCCACCGTTGATACCGTAGCAAAGCTTGTTCCGAGAGAATTAAATATTACTATTGACAAAGCTCTGGAAAAATCCTTTGAATTTAAAGCTCAGTATGAAAGTTCGGAGGAAATTAAGAATTTAATTGACACCGCCCGAAAGGTTGAGGGTATGCCCCGTCACGCATCAACCCATGCGGCAGGTGTGGTTATTACAAGGGATGCTGTTGATACCTATGTTCCGCTTGCTTTAAATGATGAAAGCATTGTAACACAGTACACTATGACAACCCTTGAAGAATTGGGATTGCTTAAAATGGACTTCTTAGGGCTTCGCACACTTACTGTTATCAGCGATGCACAGAAGCTCATACGCAAAAAAGAGCCTGATTTTGATGTGTATAAAATTGACATTCAGGATAAGGCGACCTTTGATATGCTTTCAAGCGGACAGACTGACGGTGTGTTTCAGTATGAATCCGAGGGTATGAAAGGTGTTTTGGCAGGGCTTAAACCCACAAGCCTTGAAGATTTAATAGCAG
>JAZUIT010000261.1:0-3753 GCA_045642385.1 Acutalibacteraceae bacterium | reverse complement strand
AATAATACTATCATAATCAGCGGAAACAGTGTCAAAATAATCCGAAAACTCATTTACCGCTTCCCATGGTGTTTCGGATTTATAGTCAAATCCTATGATTTTATATCCGGGGAACAGCGGAATATAATGCTCCGCTTCCGAGGCAGAACCACCTTTTCCGTGAATGTATATAACAAGATTTTTCATGATAATCTTTCCCTGCCTTTTGTGTGCTCTCGAAATTTAAGTTGACAAAACTTTTATTTGTGCTATAATATAAACAGAAAGGCAACCGATAGACGGTTAGCCCTAAAAATTAAAGATTATAAAGATATAACCGTCAACTTTTGCAGGGTGTGGCGGTTATATCTTTTTTGTTATGTAAATAACAAGTGTTATGATTTCAACAACCAGTGACAGCAATAAAATTACTTCCGAGAGTGTAACCATAAGCACCGCCCCCTTTCCAGAGGACGAAAAGCTGCCCTCTTGAGGTATGAGAGCCAACCGCCTACCGAATATAGTTGCCTTTGAGGGTGCAAAACACCATCAGTATTTTACTATATTTAACTGTTTTTGTCAAACAATTGCATCTGATTTTTCCAATCGGTGCTTATTCTTTTTTGGAAAATTTCCTTTTAAATATCATAGGTGTAAATCTTATTTTGTTGACAGTCTGGATTCTTCCCATTCTTCTTTCGTCAGCCTTGTAATATGTTCGGTGCGGATATCATCCAAAAGTTTCCAGTAAATATCTTTATTTGTGTGATGATAAGTAAATCCGCATTTTTCCTGTGCCCGTTTGGACTTTTCGTTACCGTCAAAATAACCGCACCACAAATTTTGAAGTTCTAAATCAACAAAGGCGTGACGGATAAGCTCCCGTGTTGCTTCGGGAATAATTCCCTGTCCCCAAAACGGTTTACCAATCCAGTAGCCTATTTCAGCTTCGTTTTCCGATATGTCAAGGTTACTTTGTCTGCCGCACATCAGACCGATACTGCCGATTGCTTTGTTGTCAGTTTTCAGACATACGGCATAGGTTTCCGGTACTGCCAGGATATTGCGTATAATTTCAAGGCTGTTTTCAACACTTGTGTGAGGCTGCCAGCCTGCAACAGGTCCTATGTCAGGATCCTTTGCATATTTATAAATACTTTCAGCATCCGAATCTTCAAACGGACGCAAAATAAGTCTTTCGGTTTCTAATATCATTTTTATTCTCCGTTTTGAGTGGTAGTTATAGGTTGAAGTTCTTTTGTTTCACCGTTAAAATACAGCTTGTAAAGATGATCCGGCTGTTCTTCTCCTGATATTAAAACATCCGCCCGGTCATCTTTCCAGATAACCTGCCACTGTTCTGTTGTCGGTGAACCGCCGTCATCCGCCACATCAAATTTGTATTTTATTATTGTTTCCCGACCTTTTTTCAAAACAAGCCTTACATGAGCATATCCGAATGGGAAATCTGGTTCACCTACATTTTGATATAGCAGTTCATATTCACCGTTCGGAGAAACAGAAGTATCAATATCGGTTATTTTGTACCTTGTTACATATTCAAAACGACCGATAAACAGTAAAAATACGATTAATATTATAGAGATAATAATTAAAATACATTTAATTGTTTTTTTCATTTTTATAATTCCTCTTTTCTTGTTTATATTGGTGAACCGACTTCGATAAGATTTCCGTCAAGGTCATAAAACCGCACTACTCTTTGGCTCCAACTGTGCGTCATTGGAGTGTTGACAAACTCCGTTTCGGGGTAAAGTGATTTTAATTTTTCATAAAAAGCATCAATGTTTTCATCCTCAAAATAAAGCTCACAGGAATTGTTTTGTGTGACTATATCTTTACCGATAAATTCACGCCAGTATTTTTCCTCCTGCAAAACAAGACCGTCAGACATAATAATATTCCCGTCATTGTCAATAAGCGTTTTAAGTCCGAAAATATCATTGTAATATTTTTCGGATTTTTTTATGTCTTTTACTACTATTAAAAAACCTTTTAATTTCATAGTCAACTTTCCTTTATGTTTTGATATTGATATATTTTAGTTAGGAGTTAGGGATTAGGAGTAAGGAGTTGTGGGTGGGCTATGCCCACACCTATTTATAAGTTTTTGACCTTTATCGCTACGAAATACTAATCAGCCATAAAAATGAGTAACCAAGCTGAAATTTACCGGTTTGTCACTTTACAGTAAATCGGACCTTCTTCTCCTGTTTTGTCTGTCAATTCAAAGCCTGATTTTTCAAGGACTTTTATTGATGCAATATTATCTTTGTCAACTTCGGCGGTCACGCAGTTAATCGCTTTTTGTTTTAAAGCCCACGAGGTAATTGCTGTTACTGCTTCCGTTGCATACCCGCATCCCTGATAATTTTCGTCAATTCCGTAACCTATTTCGGTTGAGCCGGACTCATCAATACCCTTGAAACACAGCTCACCTATATGAGTGCCGTCTTTTAATTCAATCATCCAAATAGCATACCATTCCCATTTATCGGGATATGTCAAACATCCGTCAAGCATTTGAGTGTAAGCTTCTTTCAGAACATCAATTGACTGTGCCGCAATAAATGCTTCCATTTGTTCCTTGGAAGCGGCATATATTTTCAATCGTTTTGTTTCAATCATATTTTTAATTCCTTTTATATTTTCCGATTATTTTTGCATCTGCCAATATGTGTCCGTTTATTGCATTGAGCAGATTTTTTTTATTTGAGTTTTCCGATATATTTAACTTACAATCCAAAGCATAAACCTTAAAAATATACCTGTGCTCATTTCTGATAAAAAACGGCTGCTTAGGTCCTCTGTAACAGTGTTTTCCCCATGCAATACCTTGACAGGCATTGACATTGGACAATCCTTCCGGAATAATATCAATTTTTGGAATATTCCACACTATCCAATGGGTGAAGTTTTTACAAAACGGCACATCTGAATCATCAAGAATTATTGCAAAAGATACGGTGTTTTCCGGTGCATCAATAATTGTTAATTCGGGTGAAATATCATCCCCGAACCCTGTATGTTTTTTCGGTATAGTTTTGTTGTTATTAAAAGCTGTACTGTTAATTATCATTTGTTTTTCCTTTTTATAAAATATATTGCAGTGATAACTGCAATAATTGCAACGGTTATGACAACACCTGCTATTACGGTATTTTTTATGTCTCCCGATAAAAATATTTTTGTAGGACCGTCCGAACCGCCGATAATATTTACTGAACTATTCATATTTAAACTCTCCATAAATTTTGAACCTTCTGTTGTGATATCAGATAAAACAGCAACCGACAGGTTGCCTATATTATAGTAACCGAACGGCAACTTGTCAAGTTGAAAATCAAACAAAATCTGTTATACAATTTACCTGTGAACAATAACTGCGGATTACCATATTATAACAAAAATTTCCCTTATTTTTTCCTGTCATTCAACAATATTTTTACATTACGGGAATTATAATATTTATGAGGTGGTTGAGTTGAAGCAGGTAGTTTATGTCGATGTACTTCTCACGCTCAACATATTTATTAGCTTTTTTCTTTTGCTTGCTACCTGTCTTTTCACCAATACAAAACCCAACCGATTCAGAATTTTGGGTGCTTCGTCTGCGGGAGGTATTTATTCACTTATTATTTTCATTCCCTCGATGCCTGTATTCATCACAATTATTATAAAAGCTGTTTTTTCTTCTTTGATGGTTTTGATAGCATACAGAATAAAAAGCTTCAGAAGCTTCTTTCGATATTG
>JAZUIT010000260.1:0-5418 GCA_045642385.1 Acutalibacteraceae bacterium | reverse complement strand
CGGCAAGGTCTTAAAGTTATATGTTGATACTTCGATATATGCAGAAAGTCCCGTTTCAAAAAGAATCTCCATTCTGAAACCGTCATCGACCTCGGTATTTAAAAGAGCAGTAGCATAACAATTTATCTCGGTGATTTTTTTGGGAAAAAGAGTTAAAACCTGGTCGATTAAATGAACACCCCAGTCATATATCATTCCGCCGCCGTGAGCTTTTTCTTTTCGCCAATCTCCCGGTATTCCGTGAGAACCCTGAACACGGTTTTCTATTCTGAAAACTTCCCCGAGTTCTCTTGAATCAATAATTTCTTTCATTGAAAGATATTCACTGTCCCATCTTCTGTTTTGATGAACGGAAAATATTTTATTATTTTCTTTTGCAGTATGTATTATTCTATCAAAAGACTCTACCGAAAGAGCAACCGGTTTCTCGCAAATAACATGATGACCTGTTTCCAAAGCTTTTATACTCAGTTCCTCGTGAATATCATTCGGAGTTGCAACAAGTATAATATCAACCGATTTATCGTTAAAAATTTCATCATTAGAGCCATAAACATAAAAACCTTTTTCTTTTGCCAATTCCCGTCTTTCTGCTTTTATGTCATATATTCCTGCCAACTCAACAACATCGCTGTTTTCATAAAAAGAACAATGCCAGGCACCTTGTCCCCCAAAACCGATAACTGCAACTCTTTTTTTCATGCAAATTACCTTCTTTAATTTTCAATAACACGGTCTATTACAAGTTTTTTGAATTCGGGTGAAAGCGTAGTGAAATATGCTGTAAACCCTGTTACACGAACAATTAAATCAGTGTGCTTAGTCGGGTCATTATACGCTTCAAGCAAATCTTTTTTATTAAGAATGTTTACATTAAGCAATGTTCCGCCCTTTTCAAAGTGCGTTTTAATTACGGCACCTATTACATTTATTGCCTCTTCCCTATCTGTTATTGACGGGTCGAGTTCTAATTGAAACGGCGCTGTATTTCCGTAACCGCACTGAACACTTGCTATAGCATTTGACATTGCAGTAAAAGCACCGTCTTTTCTAAAACCGGGCTGAGGATTAGCACCGTGATTGATTGGAGCGTAAGCATGTCTTCCGTCAGGGGTTGCGCCGACATTTTTTCCGAACATTATTGTATTAGCCCAGGAAAAGAGTCCCGGTATCATAAGATAACCGTCCGGAGTGCGTTGTTTTGTTATTTCATAAGTAAAGTTCTTTGATAGTTTAACAGCCCATTTATCAGCGTTTGTTCTGCCCTTACCGTAATGGTCTACTGTGCTTAAAATATTTTTTATCTTTTCTCCGTTTGCTCCTAAAAAATCATTTTGGACAGCATTATATACTTCTTGCCATGTTAATTTCTTTTCAATTTCCACACGCTGCTCTAAAGCGGCAAAAGAATCGGCAACCACTGCAAGTCCGCTTCCGTCAACCGCAATATTGTAGTATTCCATACCGCCGTGAGAAGCATCCAAACCTTTTTCTATCGGTCCGTGGCTTAGAAGATTCAGCATAAGTTCCGGAGCATTCAAATACTGATGCTTTAAATGGAAATCAATTCCATTGGCAACGCATAATACAGCCCTTCTTAAATGTTTTACATAATTATCATATAATTTCTTAACCGTCTTTTCTTGTTCATTTAAACTGAATTCTTTATATGCAACCTCAAAAACCTTCGCAAGATTAATTTTAATTAAATCATTTAAAGTATATTCAAGACCGGGCAAAGACATCCAATTACAACCTACGGCAATTCTCTTTCTTGCCAATTCATAAGAATACCCGTTTTTCATAAATCCTTTTACCAATGCTTCATCACCGGAAAAACGGGGGCAGGCTTTTTTATCGGTTAATAAAATATCAAGTCCCAACCTGAACAAATCTTCATTTAAGTTTTTATGATACCTGATGGTTAAATTGCAGGTTGTTTTTAACAGGTGAGCCGCTTCCAAAATCATAAAAGAAAGGTCGCTTGTCATATCATTACCGTTTTCGTCAGGACCTGCGATTTGATAATAGTGCGGGTCATTAAGCAACAAACATGCAATAATATAAACGGCTTTTTCTCTGTCGATTTTGCCTTCGGCTAAATCTTTTTCATAATACGGACGCAATGTTTCATCAAGCTGACAACCTGCACCCGCTCTGCAATATGTTCTTTCCGCCATATTATTCCATGCCATCCACTGACATACTTCTCTGAAATTTCTCGGCGGATTTTCAACAAGCCACGCATTTGCTTCATACATTTCTCGGAGGTTTTCTCTTTTTACGGAATCGGTTTCTGCCGCTATCATTTTTTTGATTTCGGCTACCGTTCTGCTTATCCAGTTTTGAATACCCAATATTACATTTTCTTCGGCTTGATAAAACTCCTGCTTGTCGGTATGGATTTTTGAATATTTCCTGACCTTTTTCAACAATCCGCCATAACCGAGTTTAAGACCGATTTGATAATCGCCGGCAAAATGGTGCATTTTTCCTATACCGGGCATTATACCGTATTTTTCCTGTTCTTCTTTTAAGTGGGAATAATCGAAAACAGGTGCCATTTCCATATTGTTAAGAGAAATTGCACTTTCAAAAGGACGAAGGCGCTGTAAAACATACATAAACCTACCTGCAATAGCATCATCGGCGTCAATGTAAACAGGGTGTTTTTCCATAAGTTTTCTGAAATTTTCGCCCCATGCTTTTGCGCCGTAAAATGTATGATTAACGGGGTCATTGAATTCTAAATCAAAATCAATATCACAAGGAGGCAGAACACTTCCGTAATCATCCTCGTCCATAAAACCGTTTTTGGCTAATTTTTCTAAAGTTTGTTTTTCTTTTTCTTTTCTCAAACGATTTATTTGTTCTTCAAATCTCATTTGTATCCTCCAAATCTTTTATTGACTTATTTGAAATCTTTACATTAAGTTTAAATTTAAAAGCAATCTCAGCTAATTTATTAAGTTTTTTCTTATCGGGAACGGAAAAACGGTTGGAAAACTCTGTTTTACCTATATTTACAGCCTTTTCCGCTCCTAACGGATGATACGGTAAAAGCTCATAATATTGCAGGTTATCCGTTAAATGTTCACTGAGATACCGGCAAATATTTTCTATTTCTTCCGCCGAATCATTAAATTCCGGAATAATCGGAGTTCGTGCAATAACGGGTTTATTTAATAAATTTATGTTATCTATATTCGATTTTATCAAATCCAAATTTCCGCCGATAACCTGTTCAAATTTGTCTTTATCAAGCGTTTTCAAATCGAACATTATCAGGTCGGTTTTATTTAGTGCCGTTTTAATTTTCTCCCACGGCAGTGAAAGATTTGATTCTATTGCAGTATTTATTCCGTGTTTATGCAATTCATCAAACAACGAAGACAAAAAATCAGCATGACAAAGTGCTTCTCCGCCGCTGACCGTTACTCCGCCGCCCGAATTTTTATAATACATTTCATCTTCTAAAAGAATTTCCACCAATTCGCTAACAGTATAATCGGTTCCGATAACTTGGAGGGCATTTGAGCAGCAATTATCAACACACTTAAAACACCTATTACAAACATCTCTGTTTACAGAGTGAATATCCGAAGTCAAAATATGGGCATTGTTTGGGCAAACTTTAAAACAATCACCACAACCTATACATTTTATGGGATTAAATAAAAGTTCTTTTTGAAAATCAATCCCCTCAGGATTATGACACCACGGGCAATGCAAATTACAACCCTTGAAAAATACCGTTGTTCTGACTCCCGGACCGTCCGTAAAAGAAAATCTTTCTATATCAAAAACCGTTACTCTTTCCATATCAGCGCTCATCACAATGAAGAATTATATTATTATTTTTAAGAACAGTCTGCAATTCATCAACCGAAACATTTTTAACCGCTGATTTGTTTTTAATCGCCAACGATGCAGCTATACCGGCAGCCTGACCTGTAAGAATTGCAACAGGGATAACCCTTGTGACCTCCCACGCCCATCCTGCCGATGATATTGTTCTTCCGGCTGTCAATAAATTTGAAAACTCACTTTGATACAGAGTTCTGTATGGTATTTCATATAGTTCGCCCGGCTTTGAAAAATCACACACACAGCCTATACTGTCCGAAAAGAATTTACCTTTGTCGTCTTCGGTAAGAGTATAGTTGCCGACTAAGCGGCGTGTAGTTCTAAACTGTGCCATAGAAGGTAAAACGGATACATCATTAAGTTTCCGGTCTTTTTCTTTGCAATTTTCAAAAAACATTTTTCTTCCGGCTAAAACAAATTCCGTTACCTCTTGCGCAGTTGTGCCTGAAAGTTTCGGAAAATCATCAGGGTGACCTTTTCCCCATAGATTTGAGCCGCTCGCTATCCATCGCCTGCTAAAAATAATATTATTTTCTTTTTTTACTTTTTCAAAGTCTTCTATGGAATTTTGATATCCAATGAATGTTAAATAGTTTTTTCCAAGTTCGCTTGTGCAACCAGACCTGAACATAATATCCAAATCTCCCGTAGTATCAATTACAACTTTTGAACGGTAATATGTTCTTCCGGTTTTATTTTCAACTATAACCCCATCGCAAACTCCGTCTTTAACAACGGTATTTACCACAAGACTGTCAAACAAAACATCAACGCCGGCATTAACAACAAATTCATCCAACGCCATTGAAAAAACAGTCGGAGAATAATATCCGCTGAATCTTTTTTTACCGGTTGCTTTTTTTGTTTCTTTTTTCCACTCGTCAGGATATGTATCAGGTCCAAATGTTCTTGAAAGTTCAAGCAATTCAGACGCCATACCGTAAATCAGTTTATTGCCTTTTCCGTCGCAAACCGGCTCAAACCAACTGATTAGACCAATGGTTGCCAAACCTCCGAACATAATACTTTTTTCTATAATTAAAACTCTTTTTACACCGTTTCTTTTTGCAGAAACGGCGGCAGAGATTCCTGCAACTCCGCCACCGCATACAATTAAATCATATTCGGAAACAATGGGTGTATTTATACATTCTTTGATGCAATCCATTATAATCCCTCATTTAATTAAAATCGTTTGGAACTGATACTTCGCTTCCTGTTTTTGTACTTTTCACAGCAGAATCCATCATAGCCATTATTTTCATATTTGTCTCCAAAGTCAGCATCGGATGTATCGGTTCACTGTTTATAATATGATTAGCATAATGATATGGCATATTTTTGTATTTATCGGGGAATTTAATTTCCGGCAATTTTACTTCGTTACTGTAAATATCATAAGTTTTTACATCGGGAGAGTTTGCAGCGCCGCCTATGCAACAAATTACACCGTTTGTGCAAAGAACGCTTGGTCCGGAAGGTATTACGGCACGAGGGGTTGACCAAGTTCCTTCAATAACAGACATCGCATTATCATATTTAATAATTCCT
>JAZUIT010000259.1:0-4955 GCA_045642385.1 Acutalibacteraceae bacterium | reverse complement strand
GGCGGATACTTCGGTAATGCCGAAGTGACCCTTGATGCAAACGACGGAACGGGCACAACCGAACAGGTCGTTGTCGTATCGTCTGCACCGATTTCAAATATTCTTAATACCTTTGATGAAGAGAACCGCACATTCCTCGGCTGGAGCCGTTTCCCCAACGGTGCTGTCGTTAATCCCAATGAAAAAATGGATTCCACGGAATTAAGAAACGGAGTTACTCTCTATGCCGTGTGGGAATATGACCACGAGCACGATTTTGAAGTGACGGCAGAGGGCAAACCCGCAACCTGCACCGAAGACGGCTTCACAGAAGAAAAAACCTGCAAAACCTGCGGCTATGTTGAATATGAAGTTCTTCCCGCCACAGGTCACACCTGCACTTATACAAAATCCGGCGATAATTACATTGCCAAGTGTTCAACCTGCGGCTATGAGGCAACCCTTTACCCGAAGGAATGTGGCTACCAAACCGTATGGGGCGAAGCCCAGGACGGCAGCGGCATCGTTTATATCAGTGCTTTAGGCATGCAAGGAACACATATCGGCAACGACGGCATTTATGTTATCAAAAGTACTCAGTATAGCACCCAGTCATTGCTGGTCTATGACGGATTAAATGTCAGCATCTGCTTTGACGGAGTGGATTTTGCCGGCAACTACGGCAAAGTGGGATTTGATGCGGGAAAATCCAATGTTAATCTTACACTTAAAGGCGAAAATTCAATAACGACCTTAGATGCCGATACATTTGTCAGCGCCGGTAATCTTACGATTGACGGCGACGGCAGCCTTCTGTTAACCAGCAATTATGATGACAACCCCTACTATAAGCCCGGCATTCCGTTCAACACCACCGGAGCTCACACGGTCATCAAGGGCGGCAACATCTGTGCCATGGGCGGCGACCTCTTCTCCGTTATGATCAACGATGATGTTACGCACGGAGATCTGGTAATTGAAAAAAATGCCTGCTTCTATGCGGAAAACGGCATTGACACAATACCCGTGAACGGTGCAGGGGAAAAAGTTTACCCCGTCCTTATTGATAACCCGGATGAATTGGTTATTGCGGTTGACTCCAGAAGGTTCCCGTTCAGGGTGCTTCCCGGCAGAACGGATGCCTGCATTTACCTTACATCCGGCAAACACGATGTCAGATTTATCAACGGGGAAAATTTATATGTTGACCCCGAAATCGGCGGTTCGGTGCTTGAAAAGCAGTACGGTGATTTCACCGTTCTGAACCCCGATGACGATGAAAAAGCCGTTGAATACAGCGGCGGCGTCCTCACCGTAAAGAAGTCAACTCCCATTACGATAAAGAACACAGATCCGTCAAAACCGACCACGGACAGAATCGTGATCGCAAAAAATATCAGTGCCGAAATAACATTTGACGGAGTATCCATTCAAACCGGAGAATTATCAGGCAAATATGCCATTACACCCGTAACGATTGAGGATGACAGCACGGCAAATGTCATAATCACTCTGGCAGAGGGCTCCGAAAATGTGCTTGCTGCCGGTAATAATATGGCAGCAATCCGCAAAAACGGAACTTTCGGTACGCTGACGATTGAGGGCAGCGGCTCACTTTCCGCAACAGGCGGACAGAATGCTGCCGCAATCGGTTCAACCCCGGGCAATACTGCTGCAGGTATCATTATAAACGGCGGCAATATTGTGGCTCAGACCTCCGGCGAAGGTGCTGCGGCTATCGGCGCAGGCAAAAATGAATACATAGACATTAGTGCTGTTGCAAAAGGTATAACGATCAACGGCGGCACGGTCACAGCCATATGCGGAAACAGCACCTGCGCCATAGGCGGCGCAAAAGCCGAAAATATCAAGATAAACGGCGGTATCGTTACGGCGAAAAGCTCCGTTACCGACGAATATGAATCCTACGGCGGCATCGGCGGGTGCCCGGTCGTAGTGGAAAACACTGCCTCCGTCAAAGCACCGTTCGTTGAAAGTCCCGTCAACGGCAAGGGCAGAAGCGTTGAGCTCAATACTATAACCGTCACCGAAGGAAAGAGCATCGTTATTGACGGTGCACTCTTCCCCTACACAAGCCACAACGGCGAAAATACCGTTTACATTTACCTTGCCAAAACCGAAAAACAAGACTTTACGCCCAGTATTGATATTATTGAAAGTGAAAGAGGAACAGTAACATATTCTCCCAAAGCACCTAAAGCAGGCGACAAAGTTACTTTGTATGCTTTGGAAAACGAAGGCTATTCATTCGGCAAATTCACGGTTTCACCCGAAATCGAAATTGACGAGGATAACTCCTTCATTATGCCGGACGAGGCAGTAACAATAGGTGCAGTATTTAACAGAATCGGCACAATCACCGTTAAGGACTGCGTGAACGGCACGATTATTCCCTCAAAGACCTCCGCACCGAGCGGCGAAACAATAACCCTTTGCGTCATTCCCGATGAAGGAATGAAACTGAGCGGAATTACCGTTTCTCCCGAAAGTGCTGTACTCACGGGCAAGAAATTCGTTATGCCCGAAGAGGATGTAACCGTTTCCTGCACCTGCGAGCCTCGTGAATACACGGTAACATGGGATGTCAACGGTGAAAAAACAACAGAAAAAGTAAAATTCGGTGCAGCAATAACGGCACCCAAAGACCCGGAAATCGAAGGCTATAACTTTATCGGCTGGACTCCCGATGTTGCGGCAACAATGCCTGCGGAAGATGTGGAATACCTTGCGGTATTCTCGACCGATCCGTATGTTGCCGAGTTCAAGGCAGATTCAAAAACAGTTGCAAAGGTGCCTTATACAATGGATGACAAATCCATTAAGGAGCCTGCCGTTCCCGAAAAGGTCGGTTACACCGGCAAGTGGGAGGCATATACTCTTGCAGCAGGCGGCATCACCGTTAATGCGGTATATACGCCCGTTGAATACACGGCAAGATTTGTTGCAAGCGGTGAGCTTGTTGACACTGTTGCATACACAATGAATACATTGTCGATTGAAGAGCCTGCCGTTCCCGAAAAAACCGGATATGTCGGCAAATGGAACGATTATATTCTTACTGTCGGCGGAGTGACCGTTATGGCAGTTTATGCTCCCGCAGTTCACGAGCACACATTTGATACGGAACACAGCTCCAATGCGGCGGCACACTGGTTTGCATCCACCTGCGGCCACGATGTGGCATCCTGTCTTGAGGCACACACCTTCGGTGAAGGCATTGTCAAGGGCGATGTAACCGAATACACCTGCACCGTATGTGATTATGTCAAGACCGTTGCAAATACCGAATCCGGAAAAGCCGAGGAGCTTGAACTTTCGATTATTGCGGCAAAGGATGCCATTGATAAGGCTGCCGCAGACGGCAGCGAAGAAATATTGAAGTATGCCGACGAAGCAAAGGCGGAAATCGAAAAGCTGACAAGTATTTCCGCTGTGAATGAAAAGCTTGTTGCCGCTCTTGAAAAAATCAACGGTATGAAAACCGATGAAGCTGCGGCAAACGCTCTTGATACTCTGGATGCCGCTACCGCTTCCACAAGCAAGGGACAGAGCATTGTGCGTATGGCAAAGCTGCTTATCAGTGAAGCAAAGAGCCCCGAAGCAATCGACGCCATTCTTGCCGATGCGCTGACAAAGCTTGAAGCAGAAGAATCCGCCGAAGCTGATGTAGCTCTGGCAAAAACAAATGCAAAAGAAGCCATTGCCGAAATGGCGGGCGAAAAGCAGTCCGACGAGATGAAGAGCATCATTGCCGATGTTGAGGCAGTAATTGATGCGGCACAGACAGCCGAGCAGGTTGCTGCGGCAAAGGCACTCGGCGAAGCCGCCGTTCAGACTCAGCTTGACAAGGAAGCAACAGAAGCTTCTCTTGAGAAAGCAAAGACTTCACTTGCAGATGCCGAATCGGCACTTACGGAAGCACAGAATGC
The DNA here is from genome assembly GCA_045642385.1 of Acutalibacteraceae bacterium. GTDB lineage: Bacteria > Bacillota > Clostridia > Oscillospirales > Acutalibacteraceae > RGIG2945. The sequence goes on along the minus strand of JAZUIT010000259.1, from coordinate 1,026 downwards.
GCTGAAAGAAAAGGCCGACGCTCTTGAAGAAACCGAGGATAAACTCGAAGAAGCAATTATGGCTCTTGATAAAGCAAAGAAAGACCTCGACGCCAAGGATGAAGAAATCAAAACTGCGGAAGAAAGCCTTGCCGCTACTCAGACCGAGCTCGATGAAACAAAGGAAGAACTTACCGAGAAAACCAATGCTCTTAATAAGGCACAGACAGATCTTGCCGCCGCAAATGAGGCTCTCGGCAAAGCAAACGCTCAGGTAGAAGCTCTTACCGCTGACCTTAAAAAGGTTAATGATGAACTTACCGAAACCAAGAGTGCACTCGGTACGGCAAATACTCAGATAGATACTCTTACCGCTGATCTTAAGAAAGCAAATGATGATTTAACGGAAACCAAGAGCAAGCTTGATTCTGCAAATGCACAGGTAACAGCTCTCACAGCCGACCTTAAGAAAGCAAACGACGAGCTTACCAAAGCTAAGAACGCTCTGAGCGAAGCAGAAACCGCTCTTAAAACAGCAAACACCGAAAAGGCAAATCTTGAAGCTCAGCTTGCGGCAAAGGAAACCGAGCTTGCACATCTCAAAAAATCCGCAGATGCAAAGGATGAAGATATCAAGGCTCTTGAACAAACCGTTTCCGACCTGAATGCGGCTCTTAAGTCAAAAGACGATGAAATTGCCGCAAAGACAAAGGCGGTAAGTGACCTTGAAAAAGTCAAAGCCAACCTTGAAAAGACGATTGAAACCAAAAACGGTGAAATCGCCGCAAAGGAAAACACCATAACCAACCTTGAAAAGAGCGTTGACGAGCTTGAAAACACGATTAAGGAAAAGGAAGATGAGATAGTCGAGAACAAAAACACAATCGACAATCTTAAAAAGAGCATTGCAAATCTTGAAGCTTCCGTTCAGGCAAAAGAAACTGAGGTTTCAGAAAAGACCAAGGAAATAAAGAACCTTGAGAACAATGTCGAAAACCTTGAAACAGAGGTCGACAAAGCTCAGAAGGATATCGAAGAAAAGACTTC
>JAZUIT010000258.1:0-8494 GCA_045642385.1 Acutalibacteraceae bacterium | reverse complement strand
CGTGTCTTGTGTTCGCATTTCAAAAACTCCTTCATTTCTCTAATATTTGGTTTTTTATTTTGACTCCTTTTCGGAGAGCAAAAACGATATTAAAGAGAATACCGCTACCCATCGGAGAAGCTTCAGCGTTGTCAGCTCATTCGGAAAATTCTCCAACGGATAACGGTATGAACACGTTATTTCTCTATTCAGTTGTACGCAGATTTTTCATCTGCAAGCATACTATATCACACTCTTTTTTGCTTGTCAATACCCTAAAAACACAGTAATTTCAACGTTTTTTGGGCATTTGAAAGTTATATAGAGTTATGTAGGGTTATACAGTTCCGTGTAGGTCGGACGAGGCAGAAAAAATTTTTTTGATTATTTTTTACTGCTAACAATTCATTTTTTCGGTCAATCGGACAAGCGTAAATTTAAGATTATTTAAATATTGTTAGATTAATTTCCTTGAATTTTTAATTAAAAATTCCCGGCTCATTAATTATTATGAACCAGGAATTAGCTATAAGCGATATTGGATATATTTTTAGGCAAACGTTTAAGCTTTATAGAGATTAGTATTTAATCGTTTTTATATCAGCATAGAAATTTGAAGGAAAATCTTTATTATACTCTATATCATCGAAAATTACATTTAATTTTTCTTTGAATGTTAATAATAGAGGTATTGCAACTTGCTGCATTTGCGGATGTGCCTGCTTTGCACATCGCAAAGAAAAAAAGTGTCTCCATTCTCTTAAATTGTATGTTACAGCTATCTCTGTTTTTAAAGAATTAGGCAAAACCGATCTAGCTTCTTGCGGAGTCGAAGTTTTTAACAACTCAATATATGACTTTTCTGCATTTTCACAAGAAGATTTCCATATTGAAAAATTCCCATTGTCTTCATTCCAAAAAAACGGTTTAATTACTGTGATTTCATTTCCAAACTGATCCTTTAAATAGTTACAATATCTTGTTGACTCCTGGCTATAACTGCCTATTCTGTGCCTAACAATTTCATGTGAAATTCCTCTGTCAACAACAAAATAAACTGAAATTTTTTCGTGTTCAATTACAGATAGATGTTCTCGGGATATGATCCCCTTTATAAATGATTCAGAATAACCTTCTCCTATTTTATTTTCAGATTTATAGCATAATCTTGCAGCATGCTCTATGCGGACTAATTTTTCACTAGATAATTCATGTTCATCTAAATATACATAAGGATTAATTATATTCATTGATCATTACTCCTTTTAGGTAACTTTTTTTGAAAGACATTTAGTACTTCTTTTGATAAATCTTCTTTTTCTCCCACAGTATAAACGCATTGAGTTTCAGGATACTTTTCATGCAATAAATACATTCCTATAGTAGCAAGTTTAGATGTACAGCTAGCTAAAATAATATTATAATCATTGTTTAAAGAATTATTCTCAATCAAATTACACAACGCTTTGAATGTCCCGATAAAATCATCTGCTTTGTATTCAAATTCTTTAGTAGTCATGTCGGCTTTACCGGTATAATTTTTTGTAAGTTCATTAACCGTAGCACGCTCAGGAAGATTCTGATTTTTCTCTATTGGTTTACTGCTTGAACCGATAAATAGCAAATTTGGCTGATATGTGTTTATAATAACTTCACAAGCCATTTTTTCATAACCAGCGAGCAATATCATTACTATCGGTTTGCCTAGTTTGGGTTTTCCTTGATAAAACTTAATGTTTTGCGGCAAGGAATAATTTTTTACCTTATACTCTCCATATTCACACGAAATATAAGCTATTTGTATATTTGTTTTGCCACCGCTTCTCAGCAAATGCAAAATGATTAGCAGGTGTTCTCTGGATATTCCGGTAACATCAATCGTTATTTTACAATCGGATTTTTGATTGTCGAAATAGGAAACAAATTCTGTTAAGTTTTTATCTTCCAATTCTCCCAAATTATCGAATACAATAACTATCGGTTCATTTTGTAAATTTAATGAACAAAGATAATCGATCAAATCATTTTTGTCTTTAATGGCAGTAAAAATAATAAACTTTGCATTTTTAGTTCTGTTTTTCCAAGAATTTAAAACATCCAGAGAATTACGCTTTTCATGCCCAAACCCCCATATCAAACAATCTTCCTCTGAAGATTCATTAAAATAATTCAGATAAGTTGTTTTTGATATCATCTATCCCTTCCTCCTTTTCTGAAATATCAAAAAATGACAATTGCATTAATTGTTCCGTTTCTTCTGTTTCATATCTGTTCGCAAACTCTTTCGGAGAAATATATGCTGTTTTAAAATTCTCAAGATTGATTTTAACTCGGCCGGCAAATGGCGATAATTCTAATTTAAAATAAGGGAAGAACATCTTGTTTAAAGCATATGCGGTATTAATTGTACTGCCGTCTTTATCGGAATAAAAACGGCGTAAAAAATAACGTTGTTCTACGCCTATTTTAATTATTTCTCTTTCTTCTTCAGTTAGATCGGCCATGGATGTTTGGAAAGCAGTAACTCCGTATTCGGAACATTTATAATCCAACAGTCTTTTTCTAAATAAAGCACCCAATGAGGTAATCAATTTTTTAAGTTCAAATACTCTCTCGTTCTTATAATGTTCCTTAAACAGGGTAATATTAACAACTTCAGATTTAGAAATCTTATTAATAATTTTATCTTGAATTTCAGCAGATATCGGTAATATATCATCCGGAGTCAGCTCTGTTATATTAGGATATGCTTCATCAAAAATCATACTGCAAGTTTTTAAACAATCCCTGATGTTATAACTTGAAAAACTAATTATATCTTCAATTCCACAGTATTTTCTTGCTACCGATGTCCTTCTGTTTTTATTATTACTTGAAATAATTTTGTAAAATTCCCTCATAGTATATCGGCTGACATATCGATTTGTATCTTCAACATTTTCAGTATTGGCAATTTCTGCCGCATTTAAACGTGCTTGTTCCATAATACTCTTCTGTTTTTTGGAGATTTTAAATAAATCGTTTGAATCATAAGGAATTTCGCATTCTTTTAATCTTTTATCAATGATTGTTTTTAACTCTTTAGCAGTAGACAATTCAGATTTTGAACCATAATTGTCAAGATGTATATATTGAAAATCATTTTTTCCGTCTATAAAATCTCCGGTAATCGTTAAAAATGTTTTGTAATACGACATTACGGTAGAAATTTTTATTGACAAATCATTATGGTTTCGATTTGCAATCCAGCTGTTAAATGTTTTTTGCTGAAAATCAAACACATTGCCTGCGTCATCAATTAATAGATAAATAGAATTATTAAAGTCATAATACCGTTTAATTAATTTAACAAACGGTAAGACAAATGTATGATAATCTGACAAACTGGCAGTATAATCCGTTTTACGTAAAGCAAAGTAATTAATAAAATTAGTAATTCTGTTTTTTTCATGATCCACAAATGCTAATATCCACTCAAAAGGCGAATTAACGGCATCTATTAAATTGTCAATTTCTTCAATACTTTCTGGAAGCGGATTGAGCAAATTAATAAAATCTTTTACGAAAGTTTTTTTTGCATCATCATTAAAATGAACATCTGACAATTGTGTTTGCATAGTATTAATAATGCATTCTGTCATTAACATATTAAAATAATGTGCAAAAATTGTTTCTGGTACCGGTAAATCCGGCGATTGAAAAACATTAATATTGATCAAATTTTTGGGTATGGGAATATAAAAAGCAATAAAAGAGTCTTCTCTTTTGAGAAAATTTTCCCAACCGCCGTTAGCTTTAAACTGGCAGTACGGCTCCAGATACCGCATAAGCATACTTTTTCCGGTGCCTCTGTCTCCGCAAATAAAATTATGTTTAGGCTTGTATAGCTGAGATAAAACGGTTTTATCTGCAACAAACCACTTATATATTTCTTCTATTTTATAAGATTCTGTTTCATCATTAAAAAAAGGATTTTGCATTTTTTCACCTTCCTATTTTTCTTTTGATTTCTTCTGGGCTAAAGTCTTTATATAATTCAAAAAATTTTGTTCTTACAGTATCTGTATCGCTGACAACAAAAGGCCTTATATCTTCAGATATTTCAGTGATACTTTCTTCGCAAATCCAATTTTTTTGTTTTTGAAACTCTATTGTAATATTCAATGCATCAACACGGCAAATTGTTGAAAAATAAGGAGCGCATACAATCATCTCGTTAATGATTTTACATATCCTGTTAACAATAAACTCATACAATGTGATGGTTTTTCTTTTGCCGTTTTCAAACTTATATTTTTTAAAAGCTTTTTCGATATCTAAAGCATATTTAATTGTTATTCTGTTGTTTTTGTATTTAGAATACGAAATTGCAGCAGAATGTTCCCAAAACACTTGATTTTCTTTTGGAATACTAGCAAACACTTCATTTGCTTTAGTGATTCTCTTATCATCTTCTGAAATTTCATCAGCAATTCTTAAAAGTGCTGCTAATGTTTTTTTTGAAACATTAACGTCTTTTCCATAAAAGTTTAAAGGGATGAAATTTATACAGTCATCAAATTTCTTGTTTGAACCATGTGCACACGCTATATCATATATAGTTTGGGTAACATTAGAATCACTTGTCAGGATTTGTATTTCTCTTGAATAGTTAATAAGGTTTCTTGCATGATTATTACGGGCAATCAACATTCCGACATCATGCCATAATGCAGCAGACATTAAAATAAATATATCTTCATCTGAAAGAGCTGACGGAATATCTCCTTTTCTTGGTGATTCGTTTCTAACATCAATTGCACTATCTTCGGGAGCAATCATATCTCCGAGTGTGCGTAAGATTGCTTCAGTATGTTTTATACCGTGATCCGTATACCACGGATATAGAGTTCTTAAATCATCAAGATGATTATCCTTTAAATGCAGTTTCATATGTTCATAGCATTCATAATATTTCTTGTTTAAATCTTTCAATTTGTTTTCTAGAATTATTTCACACATGGTTTACTTCCCCTTTACTAGACAAATCCATCAATGTATTTTATCATAAAAGACACTTTTATGCAATACTATACGGACATGTTTTTAGATATTTAAAAATTTAAAAATGCAGTATTTTCAACGGCTTCTCAGCATTAGAAAGTTGTAAAGAGTTATGTAGGGTTATACAGTTCCGTGTAGGTCGGATGAGGACAAAAAATTTTTATTTATTTTTCATATGCTAATCGAATATATTGACAAGCTTAACGAATTCGTTTATAATATACTTGTCGATTTTTGGATGGAGGTTTGGATATGACAATATCGGAAGAAATAAAAGTCCTCTGTGTTAGATCAAATATCAGTATGGCTGAATTGGCTCGGCGTATAGGTACTTCACCGCAAAGTTTGAGTGCCAAACTGAAAAGAGAAAGCTTTACAATTGATGATCTTGACGATATTGCGGATGCAGTAGGAGCAACCTTTTCAAGAAAATTTGTACTATACAACGGCGAGGAGATATAATATGTCAACTTTCAGACTCGGAGAATTGTTTTGCGGCCCCGGCGGACTTGCTTGGGGAGCAATGAATGCGAAAATTGAAAATCCGGATTTTAAGATAGTGCATCAGTGGTCAAACGATTATGACCTTGATACCTGTCATACATACACACGAAATATTTGCCCGAAGGATGCTGAAAGCGTAATTTGCGGAGATGTTAGAAAACTTGATTTAGCATCCTTGCCTCCGATTGATGCTTTGGCATTTGGATTCCCTTGCAACGATTTTTCTGTCGTGGGCGAGCAAAAGGGATTTGACGGTGTTTTCGGACCGCTTTATTCTTATGGCGTAAAAGTTCTTAATACACATAAGCCTTTATGGTTTCTTGCTGAAAATGTTGGCGGTTTAAGAAGTGCTAACGAAGGAAAAGCATTTGATAAAATTATTCGTGATATGAAAAAAGCAGGATATAGGGTATACCCTAACCTATACTGTTTTGAAAAATACGGGGTCCCACAAGCGAGACACCGTGTCATTATAGTGGGAATACGGAATGATTTACCGTATGAATTTAAAATACCTGATTATGAACCTTATGCCAATAAAGACAACACCTGTCGTACAGCAATAGAAAATCCTCCTATTCCGGCTGATGCACCAAACAATGAAGCAACAAAACAATCTGCCGTTGTTGTTGAAAGGTTAAAGCATATTAAACCGGGTCAAAACGCATTTAATGCAGAACTTCCCGAAGAATTAAAACTTAATGTCAAAGGGGCAAAAATCAGTCAGATTTATAAACGACTTGATCCCGAAAAACCAGCCTACACCGTGACTGGTTCCGGCGGTGGCGGTACACATATTTATCATTGGAGTGAACCGAGAGCATTGACTAACCGAGAACGTGCAAGATTGCAAACATTCCCGGATACATATATTTTTGAAGGCTCAAAAGAATCGGTGCGTAAACAAATCGGTATGGCAGTACCTTGTCAGGGTGCAAGAATCATATTTGAAGCCATATTAAAAACCTTTGCTGGGATTGATTATCCGAGCATTGAGCCTTCATTAAAAGAAGAGATAGACTAAACCGGAGGGATAAGAATGATACCGAGATTTGATGATATTACCAAAGAACCAACATTTGTCACATCGGCATTTGATGAGCCGGTATTGTATACTCCTGCAAGAGTAGAGCGTACATCTCCTTGTAATTCACTAAAAATCATAACCGCATTTACCGATTGCGACAGAATCTCTACTCATATGATTGCCCTGCAAGAGGGAATGAAAAACGAGAGATTTGTAAAAGGAATATCTGTTGAGATTATACTGGGTATGACAAAATCTAGTCTTTCTCAAAAAAAGCATGAAGATATTTGCCGATTGATTAGATTCCTTAATAGCACAAAAGGAATGCCCAAAATCTCCTGTCGTTATATTGTAAACGGATCTGAAGTCCACTCAAAGATTTATCTTTGGGAAGGCATTGACCATAATCCAACGATTGCTTATTGCGGTTCTCTGAACTATACGATGAACGCATACTACAAACGCAGAGAATCTGTCAGCATGTGTGATTCGTTGGCGGCTCATCAGTATTATAAGGAACTGCTTGAAGATACTGTTGATTGTTTTGATCCGACTGTATCGGACAAACTCAAAAATGTTATCAACAATTCCCCCGAAGCATTTGAAGAGCCGGATAACTCGGAGAAAGATTATTTGCTGTATGACAGCGAAATACCGATTGATACTTTAAAAGTCTCTCTACTACGTGCTAATGGCGAAGAGACAGGTTACGGTTCCGGAATTAACTGGGGTATCCGTAAAAACGGCACAAAGCGTAATCCCAATCAAGCATATATTCCTTATAACCGAAAAGATAAAAAAATCGGTTTCTTCCCCGACAGAGTTAAACCGGATGACGAAAATTGTCCCATGTTCAAAGTCATTACAAAAGATTTTGGATCGTTCCATATGAGAGTGGCTCAACAAGGCAATAAAGCCATTCACAGTGTTGAAAGCAACGCCATTCTTGGTGAGTGGATTCGAAAAAGAATAGGTATTCCCAACGGCGGATATGTAACAAAACAAATGCTTGAACTGTATGGAAAGACTTATGTGACATTCAGAAAATACGCAGACGGAACATATTTGCTTGATTTTTAAGATAAACGGAGAACAGTAATGCCAAAAGTATGCAGCCTTTTTGCAGGCATCGGCGGTATTGATCTCGGCTTCCAGCAAGCCGGATTTGATATCGTATGGGCAAATGAATTCGATGCCGCCGCTTGCAAAACATATCGACACAATTTGGGGGATTCGCATCTTGTAGAAGCAGACATCCACGATGTTTCTGCAAAGGATATTCCCGATTTTGATGTGCTTGTAGCGGGGTTCCCTTGCCAGCCGTTTTCGGTGGCGGGAAAGCAAAAAGGTTTCAACGATAAACGAGGCAATCTGTTCTTTGAGATCACTCGTATTATTGATGAAAAACGCCCTAAGGTCGTATTTCTTGAAAATGTTGCGAACCTTATGGAACATGATGACGGTCGAACATTTCTCGTGATTTTCAACTCGTTGGCACAGTTCGGATACACCGTATATTATCGTGTAATGGCGGCAAACGAATATGGCAATCTTCCGCACATACGCAAACGGATTTATATCACGGCGGTTCACGAAAGTGTTGAAGCACAGTATATTCATCCCGAACCGATCGAACTTACATTGAAATCAACGGATATTATCCATCGTAGTGAGAAGCAAAACGAAATCTACTATTACAACGGGAAAGACTTATACCATTATTTTGAAGCACGAATGAAGGACAAGTTGGCAATCTATCGCCCTATTGATTCGGGAGTGCGGCTGACAAAGAATCAGATGTGTCCCACGCTTACAGCAAATATGGGGACATATCCCGATCGTGTGCCGGTTGTTTGGGATGATTTCGGAATAAGGAAAATGACTTTGCGTGAGTGCCTTGATTTTCAGGGATTCCCGTTGGAGTTTTACTTTCCCAACACC
>JAZUIT010000257.1:0-2917 GCA_045642385.1 Acutalibacteraceae bacterium | reverse complement strand
GGCACAATGATTGAAAAATTTTAATAGAAACAACAGGAGGCGAGGATTATCGGGTAGGGCAAGTACATTCACGGCATCTGAAAGATAAATGACCATAATTTCTGACCAAAATTATATTAATTGTTTTTTAACACAGAAGCAATTCCGGAGTTTATCCCATTTCGAGACCCGGGAATGCAGATGCCGATATTTAATAAGCACCGTTTTAACTGTTGTGGTAACAAAAAGTATTGCTGCAGTTTATCGGTGCTTTTGTTTTTGCTGTTTTGGGTTGGATTATTGGAAGATAATATAATGAAAAATGTCGTTTTCAAAGGCGATGCATGGTACATAAAAAATAATTTCAAAGTTTTCAATTACAAAAAAAGTAAATGGATGATAAAAATAACAAGTGAAAATGTGTCGCCCGGCACTCCTAAAAAACACAGAAAAACTATTGACAAACACCAAAATATTACTTATCATTAAAATATGGTATAATGCCGAATAGAGTATAGCAAAAACTGTGAACAGATCGGTGTCATTTGTGATTGTTTATCTAAAATCCGCACCTTTTAGTCGTTCTTATGCTATACTGAAAAAATGATTTCTTGATATTCAGTAAGGGGAGGAAATATGTTCCGTTACCGTATGCTGTTCCTCAGCAAAAATACTTTTTATGTTGCGGCAATAGCCGCAATTGTCCTTTTACCTGCAAGTGTTGTTCTGACGGCGATACACGCACAACTGACAATTCTCCGTGTGGCGATTCCCCTTTTGTGTACGGTTCTCTGTGCCGGGCTGATCGTAGCATATCGGACGGAAAATTTAATTCATCTCAGCGGTATTACGGGTGCTGTTTTGTTGCTGGAACTTTGCCGTTACCTTTATTTGACAGAACAGGTGCTGCAACTTGGCGTGGATGGAATCGTTTCAAAAGGTCTGTATTTCTGTATGCTTTTTTCCGGCTACATTATGGCGGCATTTATGACATTGATTGTTATTTTCAACCATTTTACGATTCAGTTAGGTAAAGCCAGCAGCCGGACGAAGATGGCAGTGAATCAGGCACCCATCATCTTGTTGCTCCTTTGCTTTTTGACCATGATAGCGGAAAGATGGTTGATGGGCGGCCTTATTTCCCTGCAAATTACCGATGCGGTTTCCTATCTTTCCGACCTGTGTCTTTTCATCCTTGTTGCCTGCTGTGATATGGTACTGACAGTGGACGGACAGGCATTTTTAAAAAAATAAAAGAAGGGAAACCGAGTATGAACACTAAGAAAAATTCATATTATGCTCTTGCTCATTTGTTTGGAATGTTTTTGTGCATTTTTTGCCTGACTATGCTTATGTTGATTCGCGGTGTACCCCAAATTGTGAATTACGGTTTTTTTGCACTGACCGCTGTGCAGGCTACGGGACTTTTCTGGTATCTGTTGGCGAACCGCACACCAAAATACCGCTTTTTGTCACTGTTGCTGTTTCTTATTCGGATTAGTACATTCTGTTTAATCGGTGCCGCCGTATATTTATATTTAACGATGGCATCGCAGTTCCATAACATTCTCAAACCGGATGCTTCCGGAAACATTTCCACACTTGATATGGAAGCTGTAGAAAATGCGGAAAACTGTTATGTTTTTCAAACCGATAATCTCTATATACTTTTCCCACAGTATCAAAGAATAGCTGCCGTATTCGATAACTGCCCGTCTATGAATGATGACAGTCTTACTTATTTTGCTACTTCCGCATTTTTCAAGAAAGAGGAGTTTCAATTTCACCATGAGAATGTGGTGGGTGACCATGCACAGGACGGGATTTTTTATGAAGGTGCTAAAGAGGATGGACTGAGTGCATTCACATTTTATGACGGTCAGGCACATTTTGTCTTTGATAATCCCGATGAAGCCATAAAGCTGACGGCAGAGAATGGCGGAGACGGATTTGAGCAGTTTATGACTATATGGGACGGAAAAGCAATGAGCATAAGAATGGGAAAGCTGCGTTGCTTCCGTATGCTTGCAGAGCTAAATGGCAGAGTCTGCCTAATAGAAAGCACTGCTCCTATGAAGTATGACGAGTATATTAAGTCAGTTGTGGATTTAGGCGTCAAAAAAGCCATTTATCTGGATATGGGTGGCAAAAGCAGTTATTCAAAGTATCGGAACAACGACGGAAATCCTGTCAATCTCTTTGGAAAACCCGGGGAGTTTGTTCACAGTTGGATCGCATTTTATAAGTAAGAGAAATTCAAAAATAGCCCTTATATTTGATCCATTCGTATTCGATTACAGAAACTCCGTAAATTATTACACTTATATGGAAAAAGCCTAATCTCGGCAAAGAAAACAGAGCCGTTGTCACTGCGTTTCACAGTGTACGGCTCTGTTTATATATCTGTTCCGCAAAATTGAAAATATATCAAAAATGCGTAACATACTGGACAATTATTAAATTTCTGAAACATTGCCCAGTAGTAATGAAAATGGAGATAAATTTTAAGGCACAAATGGTTGACAAATAACCAAAGTTATGCTATACTTACTATACCGAATCTTAAAATAATGAAGGAGAGATTAAATAGTAAGTGAAACCGGAATTCGAGATTTCGAAGTTCGGGTGTGCTTACTGTGATAGGATGTCCTTCATGGATTTCGGTAATTAACTGAATCAAAAGACAAATATCACAGTAATAAACGCTCATCTTCGGATGGGCGTAATTTTTATGTTTTTAGCATACCATTAATTCAAGAAGGAATAGGGAAGATGTCCTTTACATCAAAATTTTCACTTAATTCCCGAATAGGCAACAGAATACAAGGGAGTATGGGTGAGTGATATTAGGGACAACATTTTCGTAGGACGGATAGGAGTGTGCCTAAAAATGCGTAAACACCGAAAAAATCAAAAATGCCCACAAACCCAGTGTTTA
>JAZUIT010000256.1:0-2271 GCA_045642385.1 Acutalibacteraceae bacterium | reverse complement strand
ATTTTTCAACTGTTTTTTTCTTCATAATTTAATTGAAATTTTCTTGCTTTTACAATTTTTATTTGATAAAATATATATGGTTTCAGTTTATTGTCGGAGGTGCTCGTTCTTGAAATGCTATAAAAGGATTATTTCAATTTTGATAACAATTTCAACAATATTAATTTTTTCATCTTGTACAAATATCAGCAACAATTCTCCTACTGCTCCCGTAGAAACTTCCGAAACAGCTGTTATTTCAAAGGATGAAATTATTCACAACTTTATGGAAATGCAATATCAAATTCCGGTTGTAGGGTACAATTCGGTCATGGCAAGCTTAAAGAATAACCAGGAACAATATGTTAAAGGCGATTTGCCTACAGGTATTTTAGGATATTCAAAAAATGACTTTGATTCAGACGGTAACGATGAGCTTTTGGTGACAAGGCTCAGGGAAAAGCCTGAGAAAAAACATATTCTTACTGCAAAAGATAACAATTCCGCATTTTTATATTTTACTGTTGAAATGTATGAGTTCTCCGATAAATCCCTGCTTTTGTCCGATAGCTTTACATTGACATCGACACGGTATGTCAGTGCTTATGTTTCCTGTTACAGCTTTATATACAACGGAAAAATGTATTTCGCCCAGGAACATAATGAGCGTCCGTATTTTACCGACGATATGGAGGTTGGCTTTGATGTGTTGTATTATGACGGTAATCATTTCAATCTTGTGGACAATGTTGTCTGCCGTGATAATATTGAAAAAGTTGAATTTACAAACATTTACAGCACCTTACACAAATACGGCATTACAACAAGCTCTATTGATTTTTACAAAAATGAAAGAATACACCCTAATTTCATCTTTAAAACTATGATTTCAAAAATAAGTTATGCTCCGAATGTCAGCAGAAAAATGTACAATTTTGAAACAGGTCAGACAATTTTCGTCCGTACAAACATAAAAACCAATGAAGACTGATATCAACAAATACCGTTCATCTCTGCAATAATATAAACGCAAAACAAAAACACCCGATATCTCTAAAATGAGAAATCGGGTGTTTTGTATTTTTATTATTCCTGAACCGGTGCTCCGACAGGGCATGTATCTGCACAAGTACCACACTCTGTGCAAAGGTCTGCATTAACAACATATTTTCCGTCGCCTTCAGAAATAGCCTCTACGGGGCATTCTGCTTCACAAGCGCCGCATGAAATGCAGTCGTCACTGATTTTATAAGCCATGATATTCTCCTCCTTATCAATTTATATCTTTATTTTATCATAACTTAAAAAAAAATCAAGTGTTATTTGACAAATTTCAAAAAATATGATATTATTATCGAAAATGGATACAGGGGAGCTGATGTTTTCGGCTGAGATTAAGGATAAAATCCTTTGACCCTATGAACCTGATACGGATAATGCCGGCGTAGGAAAATATGTTTTTACAATAACCTCACGGTATTTGCCGTGGGGTTTTTATTTTGTAAGGAGAGATATTTATGCAGAAAAATCAAATTCAAAAATTTACAGAAAGCGGTGTACTGCTTGCATTAGCAACGGTTTTAAGCTTTATACCCCTTTTTAATCTTCCACAGGGTGGTACGGTTACTGTATGTTCCCTAATGCCTTTGGCAATTCTTGCTTACAGATACGGATTTAAATGGGGAATACTTTGTTCATTCCTTTATTCTCTGATTCAACTTGTTATCGGAATAAAAAATATATCATACTGCAAAACATGGGTCGCAGTTGTTGTTGTAATACTATTTGATTATCTTATTCCTTATACGGTATTCGGCATAACGGGAATGTTTAAGAACAAAATCAAAAATCAGAATCTTTCAATTTCTTTAGGAATGATTATCTGTACTTTTATACGATTTGTATGTCATATTTTTTCCGGGTATATCGTATGGGGAGAATGGGCGGAAGGTGAATGGCTTGAAGCCTTGTGCAGAGTTTTAAATGTTTCATCGCCAAAGCTTACGGTTTTAATTTATTCAGTTGTCTACAACTCTTATGTTTTGGTAGATATCGCAGTTTCCGTAGTTGCCGTATGCGCATTAGGGCTGATTATAAATTACCGTGAACAGGGATTTGTCAGAGTAAAAAGAAAATGAAGCTTTGCCGCAGTCAATTGTTTTAAGACATGATGTAAAATTTTCATTAAATGTCAAAATTTTATTTGAAATTCTACGAATATCGTGGTAGAATATATACGAATAAATTTTAAGGAGGAAATACTTTGGACGATAATAAGGATTTGGAAGAAAA
>JAZUIT010000255.1:0-7811 GCA_045642385.1 Acutalibacteraceae bacterium | reverse complement strand
ACCCGGATATTCTTTACCTTGATATTCAACGACACCAATGTAGGTGCGTCGCTTCATCATATTAATAACTAATTGTTCAGTTGAAAGACCCAGTCGATCTGCAATTACAGCAGGTGACATATGTTCTTCAACAAAAAGCCGCCTTGCTTCTAAGAAATTGTTTTTTTGTTCTAGAATTACTTCATAATTTCCATATCCGTCTTTGTCCTTAACATATTCATACCCATAAGGTTTATTTCCTCCACCTAACGGATATCCTGCCGCAACTCTTTTTAATCTTCCGTCTTTAAGTTTACCAACAATTTGATTACGATCAAATTCGGCAAAACACGAAAACATAGTCAGAACCAATTGCGATGCAGGTTCTATAACCCCCATGTCGTTGGTGACAATTTTAAGAAAACGTTCTTGACAAGAAATAAACTCAATTAAATAACGGTTATTATTAATTGTTGAAGTTGAACGTGCAGTTTCCTTTTGAACAATATAATCTTGAATGAATTGCAGGGTTCCCAATAAGGTTCTACCCAATCTGTCAATTCTAGGCACAATTAATTTTCTGATTCTGATTTTTGTGTTTCCGTTATTAAAATCATTTACTCTTCGCTTAAAGCAATCAAGTCCCGGTCTATCCATTTTTGTGCCAGTAAATCCGTCATCTGTAATAAGTAAACATGCGGTACTATTTTCTTCTTTTACTACTTTTTCAAGAGCGGATAGTTGAATTTCCAAGCCAAAGCCTTCAAATGACTGTTTTTCCGTTGAAACACGGCGATAGGCAACATCAATAAGATAATTCCCTTCTTCATCTCTATCCGGTTCTTTGCAGTCAATAAGAATTGATTCCTTTTCAGCTAAAACAAGATTCTTTTCTAGCCAGCCTTTTGCCACTTTATATCACTCCGCTTCTTTTTTTATTGTATTATATCACAATGTTTCGCCTAATGCAATATAAATTTTGTAAAAATAATTATAGGCGAAACATAATAATTAAAAAATAAAGCATCATCCATTGATGCTTTATTCTCTAAGAAGCTTCATTATTTTCCACCTCTCTTCCCTGTCTGAAATTGATGTCATTTATTATCATATCAATATATCTATTGGTAATGACATAATTTGGAAGGTCGGCTGAATTAACTTCTTTACCGTTGATGAATACATGAACATTATAGTCCATGTTTACACCGCCTTTCATTAAAATATGTACACAATTATTCAAAATGAAGGCAAAGAAATTATTGCCACATATTATATTTTTTAATCATTTGAATATGTAAGGTGCTACATATGCAGCACCCTTTGTTCATTCAAGCCGTAGCCTTATCGGTTGGTTCCTTTTCAAATATGCTCATGAAATTCAAAAAGTTTCCCATCAAGTGCATTGGTGTTAGCCAGTATGATTCGTCAAGCGGTTCATTATCTGTCATCGGATGAAGGAGTGAATCACCAATTTTGATGATTGCTCTGCAACCGATAATAGAAAGTTGAATGTAACACATCATCGCTGCTATCGGATCTACATCCTGTGCATAGAACAAAAACTTCTGTTGATAGTTGACGCCTTTTTCTTTCATTGCATTTGCAAACGCAATTAAGAGGCATCCTGCACCACAGCAACAGTCGCTGACAGAAATCAAACCTTCGGTCCTGTCGATTTCATCCTTATCTTTTGCATTAATCAATGCCATACACTTTGCAATGTTGTAAGGCGTGAAAAACTGTCCTTTCCAATGGCTGTTCAGTCCGAGAGAAGAAAACATCTCACCGAGAAAATCCTGTTCAGGATTTATTTCGTAAGCCACAACGACAAGTGAAAACAGCTCTGCAAAGTTTTCTAATTCTTCTCTTGAATACTTACTTGCTCTTGCAAGATACTGATTTTCTCGCTCGTCAAAGAAACGCTTATCACAGGCATTTGAGATTGCAATAGCAGTTACCGTAATAAAATCGCTCCAGACATCAAAGGAATTATGCTTTTCAGATAAACCCCTGAACAGACTGATAAAATTCTTTTTTAATTCTGACAGGCTCATTTAAGAGACCTCCTTCAAAAATCTTCTGGTTTGCGGAATATAAATAAGCTCATCAGCAATCTCATAATTATCTATGATTGTTTTTACTTCCTTCAGAATCTTGTCACAGGTTGAATCAAAATCCAGTACCAATTCCACACGCCTTTTAAGCGAATAAATATCCCATTCGGAAAAGTCCTCGTTCATATCCGTTCCTTTTCCGGGGTATACACCGACTTCACGTGGCGGGGCAGAAAAGTTTACACGATCTTCCCTACCGCATCTTCCGCACTTACAGTTGCCGGTTTCTTCAATGGTTTTGAAGTTCCTTTGACCGCAGCTTGTGCAGTATGACTTGTATTCAGACGGTTTTGAGTAGCCCTTATATAGAACAAGATATCCGGAACTGCGACCGTTAAAACCGATTTGCCAGAGGTAATCGTGTTTTATGGCAAATTCTTCAATGATACATGAGATACGGTCATAAAACTCGGTCAGTTCTATAAGCTCATATAGTTTATTCTCGTCTTCACGGGAAAGTCCGAGCTTGTAGATCTTCACATTGTTCGCATATGATGAAGATGAATTCCATGAATTCATCGTGCTGTAGCGAAAATGCGAATTAAGGAATTCGGACATTGCTTTGCGGCTTCTCATATCGACCTTTTTATAAAATTGTTTCATATAAGTTCCTTTCCGCAGTTTAAATTGAGGATTTATAAACCGTATAAGTCTTCCCTTCTTCTGCATTGATTTCCTCGATAAATTCAAATACCGTTAAATCGTTGCAAAATTTCACGACAACTTTTTCTTTGGCTTCATCCTCGTTCTCCGCTGTAATAACACCGACCTCTTTACCAAGCGGTTCGAATGTCCGATGGTGGCATTTGGTCAGCACAAAAAAATACAGTTTCATAAGTTCCTCCTGAAATAAAGACCGCCAATCATTAAAGACTGGCGGTCTTTTCGTTTAAGCAGCACGGTTTTTATCGGGGGCTTTGATTATAAATTTCAAATCGAAGTTTTCGTAGAGTTTTCCGTCTTTTTCTTTTTTACGGATACCCACGACACAAACCACAAATTTTCCTTTACAATCTAATCCCATTTTCCGCATATCGGTACCACTCATTCCCGGTGGCACACCCCACGCTGCAACTGAAATAAGATCTGACGAAGGATCCATTGTATCCTTTTTGAAAAGAAGCATACATACATCACCGTAATCTTTTACGTCAATGCAATAGCCATAAATTATGGCTTTATCCTTATCGTCATCAGCCAATCTGAATGGATTAATCATGTAAGCACTCCTTCATTTTATTAATAGATACGGGTAACAACATAGTTTTCATCCGGTGCTCGGACAGAATTTCCGAGCTGAAGAAAACCGTATAATGACTTGTTTGCTTTGAGGCGGATAGAATCGAATGTCACATCACAGTTCCACCAATTCCCGTCATAATAAACTCTGTTCCATGTGTGAAGAGAATTTTCATCATCTTTTTTATATCCGTCAACCGAATAGCAAGGTATGCCTTGGCTGCGGCACATCATGGTAAAGAGATTTGCAAAATCAAAGCAAATGCCTTTCCTTGTAGTAACAGTTCTGTTTATTTCAATTGACTGGTACATGGGATCGGCATCATAGTCATAAGAAATGTTGGTAATAACCCAATCATAAATTGCCAAGACTTTTTCCTTATCGGATGATGAGTCTTTGCAAATCTCGTTCGTGAACAATTGATGCTCTATTGACCAATCGTTCGAAATCAACATTGCCTGCTCCATGTCATCATATACAAGTGCAATGATAAAATATCCTGCACATAGTATTGAGATAGCAGTAAACAGAATTATTAACTTTTTCATGTTATCCTATCTTTTCCAACACGCAGTCGGTGTAATACTCGGTTTCGCCGGTAGGAAGCTCTCGCTTGGTTTTTTCGAACTTATACTCGACAGTAATAAACTGACCGGGCTTAAATTCTTTTGCAATCTTTTCTCCAAGCGTACCGTACACTACGAAATCAATGTGCTGTCTTTTGCTGTGTTCATCACCATCGGACATGACACTCAGCGAATAAATACCGGTTGCTTTCGGGATTTTGATAATATCAAGAAATAATCCCTGATAGTAACCTTTATTGATATTTGCCGCATGTGTTATTTTGTCGATGGTGTGAACCGCAAAATCGTTGACAGTAAGTTGTGTTTCATAGCGACCGATTCCTGTTCGAACATCAAAACGAAAACGTTTTTCAATGTGGTAAATGATAAGAATCTGATCATTCATTTTACATTCGTTTTTCATTCTTTTTGCGACTTCACCGCTTGCAATGAAATTCAAAACATAGGTGGGCTTTCTTCCGGTTTTCGGATTTACTCGCTCGTCCTTAATTTTGAGATTGATTTTAACGATGGATTCGTTTTGTTCAAACACCGAATCTTTAAGAATTCCTTGGCATACACCAAAATTAACTGTACCGTTAAACTTTAACATATAAAACTTCTCCTTAAATTTATTTCAAGGCCGGAAAAGTCAAATATGCTTTGGAAGAAAGTCAGTCCCGGCAACCATATCTGAAGGGACAACGGCATCCGCCATCGTCATCATCTTCTTCAATGTCGTCAACGGGATAATCAGGTTCGTCAAACACAGACTCTTCTTCCTCATCTTCATCACCGAAAATCTCTTGGTCTTCATATTTCACTTTACTGATATCATCAAGTATCTGACTCTTTTCATCAAGAGCAGAACCGATAACGGTATCTGACATAACCATAAGTTGATACAAAGCTCCATAGCAGAATCTCTGAAAAATCAAAGAATTTTCAGGGACCAAGTTCGAATTTTTCATAAATGTCTCGGTCGTATGCCGTGCATTTTCAAGAACCGTTGCGATTGTTCTGTCAAGGGAAGTCTGAAGTTTTTCAAACACCTCGGCAGATACAGCAAGAATAATAAACTCGGTATTACCTAAATAACCGGCATACTCTCTTCTTTTCTCACGAATCAACTCCTGCAACTCAATAAGACTTTCGGAATAAACCATTTCGTTTTTAACCGAATCAGGATTAATCATACAGTCTTTGATAACAGGGTGATAATGATAAACCGGATTTTCCGAATCACCGTCAACCTTCAACTTACCTGTCAAAACATAATAAGTATTCGGTTTCTGAACTTCGGCGATTTCACATTCTCCGGGGTCGAGAACAAGGTCAGCAATAGATTTAATCATTTCCTTGTCTCCGGACATCTTTTCAACAATTTTCCTTTGAATTTCGTTATAATCCATTAAAATCACTCCTTCATTTTATTAGGCTACGTCAAGTGCTTTATAGTTGTCTATCGCAAGCACTCTTGATACGGTTTTGGTTAGGCTGTCTTTGTGAGCAGTACTTGCACCGAACTTTTCGGGGGAATCCCACAATACTTCAATGACATCCCATACCGTTAAATTGTTACGGACAATACTCAGTCCTTCAACGGATGTTACGATGTCTTTGATTGCTTTTGCAGAAAGAGGTACGGTTGATGTTTTCTTTGCGAGCTTGTTAAGTTCCGTACAAAGCTTCTGAGCAAAATTTGCAGGGTTGTTAATATCAATCCCGATTGTATCAATCAGCTTTTGAGCATTATCCTGTAATTTAAGATAAACCACATCTAACGCTTCGCTGATTCCTTCCTCAGATAAAGCCATATGTTTGGAATACCATTCGTCATCGAACAACATCGGTACGCCTTTTCTGCCGTAAAATACACACGGTTGCAGTGCTGCTCCGCAATGACCGGTCTGCCCGTCCATTGCAGACAATCCTAATTGAATAATTTGGTTGGTCTTTCCTGACGGATCCGTAAACTCTCCGACATACCAGATTCCACGGGACCATTTGTGCGAAACATATCCACGTCTGAAATTTATTGACTGACTGAATCGTTCGGTCAGCTTATCGTCAATCAGTTCAAAGAATTCATCATGACCGATTGGCGAATAGACATTCGATAAAACAGCATGTGCTTTGCCGTAAACGGATATGATTTGCAACTGTTCCTTTTTGATTTCCTTCTTAATCAAATCTTCATACATTCTCGCCAAAGCAAGTTTGTTAACCGGAATAGTAAGTTCACCTGTAAAGGTAAGTTTTGAACGATTTGACAGAGAAAGTTTGCAGTGCGGTGAAATCGGAAGATAATGCTGTTTTCCGTCATCATCCGTAATAAACGAAATGAATAACCCGACGCTTTGCGTTTCAGAACTCTTCCAAACACTTTCGTTACAAGGTTCAATTTGAATTTCCCTGCTTACTGTTTTTTCGCCCACTAAACGCTTAAAAACCATCTTGTCCCCATCTGCCTGAGCAGAATAGAATTCGACAGAATCAGGTTTCACTTTGTAAAGTACGGTTTCTTTACAACGGTCTTTCAGTTCGCTCATGAAGTCATTTTTATCCCCGTAAAAAGCTTCATAACTTTCATCGTATTTTTCAATTGCCATCGAAACCACCATCCCTTAAATCTGCAATGATGCGGTTCAATGCTTCATTTCCATACGAATCTTCGGGGTACTTCTCAGCCAAAACCATAAGACGTTCTTTGACTCCGGAAAGCATTTCGCTTTCTTCGCCTTTGGATCTTTCGACCAACATTTTGACCAATTCTTCATCTTCGGCGAGTCCTTTGAGGGTTGAGATTGTTTGCAATAGTAACATCTTCTTCCTCGACATAAACTCGTTCTCCGAAATTGCCTTGCTGTTGTGGATCATTTGAATCTCTCCTTCATTATTTTAAATTTATTCAAACACGGCGTTGCCGTATAAGAAACTGTTTGAAGGGAGACAAACTCCCATCGGTTATTTTGTTTCCAACTCCTTTAATATAGAATCTAATTCCTCGTCCGGCAGGCCTAACTCCAGCAAGGTAAGTAAGCCGTCCGGTTCTGACACAGATTGTAAAACTTCTTTCGGCTGATCTAATTCATCAAATGAATAACTGCCGAATTGTGCATTTTCTTTTGCGACTTTTTGATCTGCAAGTTCTTGAAGCATATTATTAAACTGCTTGTCGCTCTCTTCCTTTTCTTCAATCTGCTTCTCAATAACATTTTTCATTTCCTCAGATTTTGACGGAATCTGAAGATGTTTTGTTATTTGAATAAGAGACAGAATAATATAGGCAGATGCACCGAGATTTAATAAGGCAAGAACGGTAATAATTATCGTGAAAGCAAGAGACTGCATTTTAATGTCCTCCGTTCATAAGGACGCTGCTACCATGTCCCCTTGAATGATTCATTACGCTGCTTTCCTTTTTCGGAACAGGTTCGGAATGATCATCTGCAATAAACGAGCCAGAAACTGCCGACTCTTCCTCTGTCGGTTTTTCATAGGAAGAAAACGCATTTGTATCAATACCGCTTTCGGATTTTTTATCTTCTGCCCGTTCATCGTCAAGATATAGTCTCGTTCTTCTGCTTGGTTCTGAATCAGTCCTGTATACTTCAACCTCCGATTCATCCGTATTCAGGTCGTTTTGATGTTCTTCTAAAAGTTCAGAATCGTTATGTTCGGCATCATCGGCGTAATCCTCCGCTTTGAAAGAATCACCAAGCCAACTGCTCGCTTTTCCTTTGCTTATATCAAGCTCAGGTGCAGTTTCCTGTTTTGTCTTAGGAGGTTCTTTCGGTACTATTGCTTCAGGTTCTTTCTTTTGAAAGAATTTTTTTGCTTTCTCAAGAGCTTTATCCTGCAATAAGAAAAGTAATTGCTATCACAGACATAGGCGCAATTAATAAC
>JAZUIT010000254.1:0-2730 GCA_045642385.1 Acutalibacteraceae bacterium | reverse complement strand
TTTTGCTCTGTTGTAATTTTCGTTTATAGCCGCACGCAAATTTGCCCAGTTTTCTGCCTGAGTATTCGGGCGGGTTACCATAATAATAGGTAATGTAGGACGGGCAGTTCTGATTGTCTGATAGAACTCCCACTGTCTTGCTTTAAGTGTTGCTGTTTGTGTTTCATTATGGTCATAATCCAAAATGAAAGCACTCATATCCAAGTCGGCAATATATTCAGCAATTTCCTGCTGACCGTTTGCGCTTCCCCAGAATCCCAAGTCTACAAAATCATAGTTTGTTTCTCTTTCAATAATGGAAGCATAGGTTTTTGAAGGACTTGAAACGGATCCGCCTTGTGTAATTGAAGAACCGTAATAAACAATAGGAGCCGCATTTGCGTAAGTATCGGTATTATGTGAAAGGGTAGCTGTATTTTGAAGACCTATATACAAATCAGAGATTTGGCAAAGATACGGGAAGTAAATTGTTACATTCTTTTCATTGCTATTACCTAAATCAATAATATCTTCATAAGAACCGGCTTCGGTAAGTTTTGTTTCGGGTGAAAATGTGCCGGCAAAAGCACCGTCAACATAGAGGTCAAAACTTACAAATTGCATACCTCTGTAAGCCGAAGAACCGTAAGAAGTATTCAATTCAGGAATATTTGCACTAATGGCAACATATTCGGAATTTGTCTTAAAACGAACACGGCCGCCGGAAGTTTCCTTGTTGTGAAGCCAAACATTACCGCTTGCCTGTGTTCTATCAGTTGGAGCTACAGATTCTGCAACATCATCATCTAAACGGATATACTGAGTTCCATTGTGCTGTAATCCGAAAATTTCAAACGGTGCAGATGATTCTTTTGCATCTAAAAATGTAAGGTCTGCTTGAGTCAAAGAAGTAGCAACAGATGAAGCTGTAAAATCACTAACAAGATTTGGCTCGTCAGCACTTACCGTAATTAAACACACGGAAAGAATCATTGAAACAGAAATAATAAATGCCAGGGCTTTTTTCATTACTTTCATAATTTTTCTCCTTTTTAATTTATTTATTATAAAAGATTTTCGCTGCAGTCAAAAATCTTATTACAAACTAACTACTAAAACAATTCATCTAAAATGATTTTTTGTTCATCGGTTAAAACCGAAAACGGAGGTCTGCAATTTCCGCATTCAATTCCCTGCTTTGATAAAATATATTTCACAGATGGCATTACACCGCATTTTATCATCGCTTCTATTCTCTTATTGATTTCTGATTGGGATTTTGACGCTTCAAGCATATTTCCGTTATCATAATACTCTTTTAGCCTTATATATCTCTCAGGCATCGCATTAAAGGTAGAACCAATAGCACCCTTAATACCGATGGGCAATGCATTTACATACAATTCATCGTGCCCGTAGAAAATATTTAACTTTGGAAAAGCACGCCTGATTTTTTCAAGATTAAATAAATTATAATCCGTATATTTAAGGCCCCAAACATCACAGACATCTGTAATGGTTTTTAAGTTATCAGCGTTTAACGAAACACCCGAAAAAGCAGGAATA
Organism: Acutalibacteraceae bacterium; assembly: GCA_045642385.1. Lineage (GTDB taxonomy): Bacteria > Bacillota > Clostridia > Oscillospirales > Acutalibacteraceae > RGIG2945. The sequence continues at coordinate 1,185 of JAZUIT010000254.1, read as the reverse complement.
TTATAAATAATCATCGGTTTATCGGCTGCTTTTTGTATTGTGCTGTAATGCCTTGCTATTTCGTCAAACGAAAATCCGTAATAAAACGGCGGAACACTTGAAACATAATCAGCACCGTCAAAAGCCGCCTGCTTTGCATATTTTACCGACATATCGGTAGAAACACTGCCGACATGAACAACAACGGGGACACGGCCGTTTGTTTTATTTATTACGGTCCTTGCTACTTTCATTCTTTCTTCATCTGAAAGCAAGAAACATTCTGCCGTGCTTCCGCAAACATAAAAACCGTTCACACCTTTTTTTATCAAATGTTCAACCAAATTTTCCAAAGCGCCGTAATCAACATTGTTATTGCAGTCAAACGGAGTAACAAGAGCAGGAATAATACCGCCTAATTCTTTCATAATTTTTCACTAACCTTATCTTTCTTAAAAACTTTATCTTTGATTATAAGCAGCCATTTTCTCTTGAAAACACACAAATAGGTCACAAAACCAAGAATAATCAGTATTAAACCTATCCACCAATAATCAAGGATTGTTTTCTCTTTGAAGACCACTTCAATTTCAAGATTTTCTTTTACATTTTTAATTACAAACGAATTTTTGAGGATTCTAATCTTATTTCCGTTTAATTTTACATAAGCAACCTTATTACCGGCATCTGGAACAAGGGTAAACTTTTGTTCAGCACCCTGCATAATACGGGTTGATTTCGGCTCAACCTTACCGCCGTCTGATATATTCCACTTAATATTGTAATTAGGAACTATTTCAATGTCGTAATCCAAATTATAACCCGTACTATATGTAGCGCTTATTTTTTGTTTTCCGAGTTTAAACATATTCGGTTCGGTATTGACTTTGCAGTTTAATTCAAATTTTTCGGTTGTAACTTTACCGTTAAGTGCTGTAAGTTCAACTGTCGCATTATGAGAATTAAATAAATCGCCTAATCCGAATTTTGTCTGAGGATAAGTTTTAATCTTTACAGATTTCGGGAAATTCATACTTGAAACGGTTGAAGCATCCCAATCCCTTGTTTTGAGCTTATCCTTTTCAGCACGGATGTAATATACTCTCTGTGCCTGATGGGTTCCGGCAGATATTTCGGAATGTTCTTTTGAAGAGCGTCCGAAAGTAATATATACATAATCAAAGTCGGATCGTAGCCATGTCGTTC
>JAZUIT010000253.1:0-6781 GCA_045642385.1 Acutalibacteraceae bacterium | reverse complement strand
AAAGGAAATTGACCGTATAAATATTTTGCAGGCAACATTCCTCGCTATGAACAAGGCGGTTGACGGATTGCAGATAAAACCGGATATTGCATTGGTTGACGGCAATCAGAATCCGCATTTGAAAGTACCTTGTCAGACCGTTATAAAAGGAGATGCAAAATGTGCATCAATTGCGGCGGCTTCAATTTTGGCAAAGGTTTCAAGAGACAGATTTATGCTTGAAAAGGCAAAAGAATACCCTCAGTATTGTTTTGAAAAGCACAAGGGCTACGGTACAAAATTGCATTACGAAAAACTTATTGAATACGGAGTATCTCCAATTCACAGACAAAGTTTTTTAAAAAAGCTTTATGAAAAAAGATAAACGGATAACAGGTATTAACGGCGAAAAAGCAGCCGCAAAATACCTGAAAAATAACAAATATAAAATACTTGACTGCAATTACCACTCCCGTTTCGGGGAGATTGATATTATTGCAAAAAAAGATGATTTTATAATCTTTGCAGAGGTTAAGGCAAGGAACAATAATTCCCTCGGTGAACCCCGTGAAGCGGTTACATATTCCAAGCAAAGAAAAATTATCAAGACGGCAGAATTTTATATTCTGCATAAAAAGATTGATTTACAGCCGAGATTTGATGTAATAGAGGTTTTCACAGATACAGACACAGTAAACCACATTGAAAACGCATTTTAGAAAGGATATTCACTATGTTTTACAGAAGCACGAGAAACAGCAAAATTAAAGTTACGGCGGCTGAGGCTATAATCAAGGGCATTTCCGAGGACGGTGGACTTTTTGTACCCGAAAGTATACCTCAGATTTCTTTGGATTATATTAACGGTCTTACCGGTAAAAGCTATATTGACAGAGCTATAAATATTCTTTCGCTTTATCTTGACGATTTTACAAATGAAGAGTTGGAATATTGCGTAAACGGTGCTTACGGCGGTAATAAATTCAGCAGTGAAAAGGTTGCTCCCGTTATGACCTTACCCAATGAAAGAAATATTCTTGAACTGTGGCACGGTCCAACCTGCGCATTCAAGGATATGGCTTTGCAGTTGCTTCCCTATCTTATGACAACATCTGCAAAGAAAACGGGCTGTGATAAAAAAATTGTAATCCTTGTTGCTACCTCCGGTGATACAGGTAAGGCGGCACTTGACGGTTTCAGCGATGTTGAAAATACGGGTATCCTTGTTTTCTATCCCGAGGACGGCGTCAGTCCTATGCAGAAATTACAGATGACAACCCAGGAGGGCAAAAATGTAGCTGTCTGTGCAATTAAAGGTAATTTTGACGATGCACAGACCGGAGTTAAAAAGATTTTCGGTGACAAAAAAATTGCTTCCGATTTGGCAGAGCAGGGTATGATGTTTTCCTCTGCAAACTCCATTAACTGGGGTAGACTTGTGCCGCAGATTGTTTATTATATTTCCGCCTACTGCGATTTGCTTGCAGACAAAAAAATCAATTTGGGCGACAAAATAAATGTAGTTGTTCCTACGGGAAATTTCGGAAATATTCTTGCGGCATTTTATGCAAAAAATATGGGACTTCCCATTGACAGGCTTATCTGTGCTTCAAATGTGAATAATATTCTTACAGATTTTATAAATACAGGTGTCTATGACAGAAACAGAAGCTTTTACACAACCTCTTCACCCTCAATGGATATTCTTATTTCCAGCAATTTGGAAAGGCTTTTGTTCCATTTGAGCGGCGATAATGACGAGCTTGTTAAAAATCTTATGGGTGAGCTTAACGAAAAGGGTAAATATGTTGTTCCTACTGAGCTTTCCGAAAAAGTCAGGGAATATTTTGATGCGGATTTCTGTGACGAAGATGCAACAAAGGAAACAATTAAAACATATTTTGATAAATATAATTATCTGCTTGATACACATACTTCCGTTGCGGTCAATGTATACGATAAGTACCGTGGCAAATCGGAGGACAAAACCGTTTCCGTTATTGCTTCTACTGCCAACCCGTATAAATTCTCCGGCAGTGTGTTAAAAGCACTTGAAGGTACTCCCGTGGCACAGGATGAATTTTCCATGGTTGATGAGCTTATTGAAAAATCAGGTGTGGCTTGTCCTCCTCAACTTGCAGGCTTGAAAAATAAAACTCCCCGATTCACACAAAGCTGTGATAAGGATAAAATGTCCGAAGAAGTTTATAGCCTTTTAACTCAGCTCAAATAATTATTTGTGTTTGAATGTTGCACAGCAAGTGTCCTGTGCATTGCTTGCTGATGCTGTTCCTACATTGATACTGCCTGCCATACAGTTGCAGTTACCGTCATTGTATGTGCAGTTGCAGGCATTACAGTTTACATTTTTAACTTCAGAAATTCTCTTTTCCATTTTCAATTACCTCCGTTTTTTTTTGCAAAGCCTTGTGACTTTACAGAAATATTGTTAGTTGTTATTTTAGATTTATTCATCCGAAAGGAAGATTTCAAATGTCCCTTTTTGCAATCGGTGACCCGCATTTGTCGTTTTCCACTGATAAACCTATGAATGTTTTTAAAGGCTGGGATAATTATGTGGAAAGGTTTGAAAAAAACTGGAAAAATATCGTAACCGAAGATGATACGGTGGTTATTGCCGGGGATGTTTCCTGGGCTATGTCATTAAAAGAAGCAAAAGCGGATTTTGAATTTATTAATTCATTGCCTGGGCAGAAAATTATATTAAAAGGTAACCATGATTACTGGTGGGACACTAAAACAAAAATGGAAAAATTTTTTGCCGACAATAATTTTGATACTCTGCACATACTTTTTAACAATGCCTATAAAATCGGAGATATTTCTGTCTGCGGAACCCGCGGCTGGTTTTATGACGATAATACAGAGGATAAAAATAAAGTGATTCTGAGAGAAGCAGGAAGACTCAGAACATCCATTAAGGCAGCAAAGGAGTTGGGCGGTACACCGGTGGTATTTTTACATTATCCCCCTATAACACAGCTTGCTAAATGCGATGAAATATATAATGTGCTTGTGGAAAATGATATTGAAATTTGCTATTATGCCCACTTACATTCATATTCCACACGAAATGCGGTAACAGGTTTGCATGAAGGAATAAAATTTTCCCTGATTTCAAGCGATTATTTGGAGTTTTGTCCAAAAAAAATAAGTTGAAAAACATTAACTTATCTGTTATAATTGTTAAGTTAGAATAAGTAGGAGGATTTTACTATGACTTTAAAATCAGTAGAAAAGGTGGAAACAAACATTTATGAGCTTGAAGTTGCCATTGATGCAGAAACAATGGTTGAAGCTGCTCAGAAAAAATTCAACGAAAGCAGAAAAAAAATAGCTCTTCCCGGATTCAGAAAGGGCAAGGCTCCCCGTAATTTAATCGAAAAAATGTACGGCGAAAATTATTTCTTTGAAACAGCATTTGACGATATTGTTCTTCAGCCTGCCGTTTCAGATGCAATTGACGAATCAAAATTAAATCTTGTTGATAATCCGAAAGATTTGGATGTTAAGGAGCTTAGCAAAGACGGTGCTTTGTTTACATTCAAAGTAACCACAAAGCCTGAGGTTGAAATTTCCGACTATAAAGGAATAAAGGCAGAAAAAGCAAATGTTCGAGTTGAGAAAAAAGAAATAGATGCAGAGCTTGACACAATGCGCCAGAGAGGTGCCCGTGAAATAACTGTTGAAGACAGAGCGGCTCAGGACGGCGATATTACCGATATCGACTTTGAGGGCTTTGTTGACGGAGTTGCATTTGATGGCGGTAAGGGCGAAAGCTATCCCCTTACATTAGGTTCAGGTCAGTTTATCCCCGGCTTTGAGGAGCAGATTGTGGGTCACAATATCGGTGAAGAATTTGATGTAAATGTTAAATTCCCGGAGGAATACGGTGCCGAGGAGCTTGCAGGTAAGGACGCAACATTCAAAGTTAAGCTTAACGGAATTAAGTTCAGAGAGCTTCCGGAGCTTGATGACGAATTTGCAAAGGATGTCAGCGAAGATTGCGACACCCTTGAAGACCTCAAAAAGAGCATCAAAAAGGACATCACCGAAAGAAAGCAGAAGAAAGCTGACGATGAATTCCGCTCAAAGTGCTTTGATGTGCTTGTTGAAAATTTAAAAGCCGAAATTCCTGAGGTTATGATTGATAACCGTGCAAAGGAAGACGAGCAGAACTTTGCACAGAGAATAGGTATGCAGGGCGGTATCGACCTTGATACATATTTGATGTATATCGGAATGGAAAAGGAAGCTTTCCTTGCAGATATCCGTGTACAGGCTGAAAGAAATGTTAAAATCAGTCTTGCACTTGAAAAAATTGTTGAGCTTGAAAATATCGAAGTGACAGACGAAGATTTGGACAAAGAATATACAAAGCTTGCTGAGATGTATAATATGGAAGCAGATAAGGTTAAGGCTATACTTCCTGCCGAAAATCTTAAATCTGATATAGCACTTGACAAGGCTGCTGATTTTGTAGTTGATAATGCAGTTGCCGAGAAGCCGAAGAAAGCTCCTGCAAAGAAAAAAGAAGAAGCAGCTGAATAATTTATAATAGCATTGTCAATATTCAGAATATAAAGGAGGTCAGAGCAATGAGCTTAGTACCGTATGTAATAGAACAGACAAGCAGAGGAGAGCGTTCCTATGACATCTTCTCAAGACTTTTAAGTGACAGAATTATTGTACTGTCGGACGAAGTAAACGATGCAACCGCAAGTTTGGTTGTAGCGCAGTTATTATTCCTTGAAGGACAGGATGCAGAAAAAGACATCAGCCTTTATATAAACAGCCCCGGCGGTTCTGTAACGGCAGGTCTAGCGATATACGATACAATGAAGTACATCAAATGTGATGTTTCTACAATTTGTATGGGTATGGCGGCAAGTATGGGTGCATTCCTGCTTTCGTCCGGAACAAAAGGTAAGAGATTTGCTTTGCCCAATAGTGAGATTATGATTCATCAACCCTTGGGCGGTGCTCAGGGTCAGGCAACGGATATTCAGATAGCCGCAGACCATATTCAGAGAACAAAGCAGAATTTGAATAAAATCCTTGCTGAAAACACAGGTAAACCCATTGATGTAATAGCAAAGGATACGGACAGAGATAACTGGCTCACCGCACAGGAAGCCATGGAATACGGTCTTGTGGATAAAGTGCTTACAAGTAGATAAGGAGAACAGTTAGATGCCAAAAGAAAACGGCAGTAAATTACTGCATTGTTCCTTTTGCGGAAAATCTCAGCATGAGGTTGACAGACTTATTTCTGGACCCAATGTATTTATCTGCAATGAATGTGTAGAAATATGCAGCAATATTATTGAAGAGGAATATGAAGAGGAAGCAAAAGCGAAGAAGCACCAGAAAGAAAAGGTTCGTGATAAGCTTCCCACACCGCAGGAAATCAAAGCATCCCTGGATGAATATGTAATCGGACAGGATGATGCAAAGCTTACTTTGAGCGTAGCGGTATATAATCATTATAAGCGTGTATTCCGTGGTGAAGAAAGTGATGTCGAAATACAGAAAAGTAATGTTTTGCTGTTAGGTCCTACCGGTGTCGGTAAAACTATGCTGGCACAGACACTTGCAAAAATACTTGATGTACCTTTCGCCATAGCGGACGCGACAACTTTGACGGAAGCCGGATATGTCGGCGAAGATGTTGAGAATATTCTTTTAAAGCTTATTCAGGCGGCTGATTTTGATATTGAAAAAGCAGAGCACGGCATAATTTATGTTGATGAAATTGACAAAATTTCCAGGCGTTCCGAAAACCGTTCAATAACAAGAGATGTCAGCGGCGAGGGTGTACAGCAGGCATTATTGAAAATTCTTGAAGGTACGGTTGCCAATGTTCCTCCTAACGGCGGCAGGAAGCATCCGCAACAGGAATTTATACAGATTGATACATCAAATATACTTTTCATCTGCGGCGGTGCATTTGACGGTATCGAGCAGATTATTGAAAAGCGTATGGGCGGTTCTGCATTGGGCTTCGGTGCCGATGTTAAGAGCAAAAAGGATTTTTCAAAGGAAAATATTATCCGTAATGTCATTCAGCAGGATTTGGTAAAATACGGACTTATCCCCGAAATTGTGGGCAGAGTTCCTGTGTTGACCTCACTTAATGAGTTGGATGTGGATGCACTTGTAAAAATTCTTACCGAGCCTAAAAATGCCATAGTAAAACAATATCAGTCCCTGTTCGAAATGGACGGTGTAGAGCTTGTGTTTGACGGCCCTGCTATTGAAGAAGTTGCAAAGGTTACACTTGAAAAGAAAACCGGTGCAAGAGGACTGCGCTCAATAATGGAACAAGTGCTTATGCCTATAATGTACAAAATCCCGTCGGATAAAACAATCAGCAGGATTATTATTACAGATGATACTGTACGCAACGGCACTGAGCCGATTATAGAGCATATTGAAAAATAAATAAAAAATTTAACGGTTCTGTGTACTTCACACAGAACCGGTTTTTTGTAAAATTCCCTTGTTTTTTATGCCTCATCACGGAATTTTGTGTAAAAAGTGGAACCTATAAAAACTACAAATTTAAATAAAAAACCCTGCTTCAAAGTTAAATGAAACAGGGTTTTTTACTATATTATGTATTTTTTTAAAATGGGTATTTTACTTATGATAACCGTAATTAAATAACTTGTAATAAGAATAAAAATCATTTTTACAGGAATTGTTATTAACACATTTCTACAAAGTATTCCGGGCAGAAAATTATCAGATAACACGATAAGTACACCATGTACAAAAT
>JAZUIT010000252.1:0-2403 GCA_045642385.1 Acutalibacteraceae bacterium | reverse complement strand
GGTACTTGGTCACCGTTTTGGTAAATCTGCCGCAAGGTCTGTATAGCCCAAAACGCCCCTTGTGCACTATCAGCATTTATTCTTATTGAATTTTCCGTAATTTCAAGCGTATACTTTTCTCCGGAATCACCTGCAATATTTATAAATAAATCTGAACCGGACTGACTTAAAGGAATGTTTTGTAATGCTTTCGTTAATCTGCAATCACTTAATTCTGTTCTCAGTACAGCAACTCGGTTTTTAAGAAAGCCGTCACGGATTAAAAGCTTTTTAGGTGTCGGTATTAGTTTCATTAGATATCCCTCATAAGAATCAAAGTGAACATTTATGTTTTAATCTGAACCTTTCATAGCAAGACTTCTGCCGCCGTCAACTATGTATGTTTGCCCTGTAATAAAGTTTGCTTTATCAGAAGCCAAAAACTCCGTAACATCGGCTATGTCGGTTGCTAAACATTTTTTATTTAAATAGTTGGTATGATATACATATTTATCATTATCGTCTTCGCCGGGACGGGCTACTACCCCTGGCGCAACACTGTTTACATTTATTCCGTATTCACCCAATTCTTTTGCTAACGATTTCGTCATAGCGATAACACCGCCTTTCGCCGCAGCATACTCGGTTGCAGTCTGCAAACCGTTTATCCCAACGATAGACGAGAAATTTATTATTTTGCCACCGTTTCCTTGACTTATCATTTGCTTTGCCGCTGCTCTGCTAACAAAAAAAGCACCGTATAGATTTACCTTTAACACATAATCAATAACGAAATCCTCACGGTTTACAAGAGTTGCGTTATGAACTCCCTCGCCTGCAATACGGGCACTTCCGCCTGCAACATGAATACAAATATCCAAACTGCCAAATCTTTCAACCGTTTTGTTTACAACCTCGTCTACTGATTTCGACAATGTAACATCAATACCAAAGGCTTCTGCTTCTCCGCCTTTCGCTTTAATTTCTTCCAATGTATGTTTTACAGTTTCCAAATTTATATCGCATACAGCAACCTTTGCACCTGCGTTCGCCAAGGCTACGGCAACGGCATTTCCGATATATCCGCCAGCTCCCGTAACCAATGCGGTTTTACCATTTAAATGTTTCATTTTCAAATCTCCCCTGTAACTCTGTAAATTGTCTTTTGTACTGAATATTCATGAGCGTAATCAAACGGGTTTTTTTCTATTCCCGTCACATAATTGTAAAAACTTTTTACCATTTGGTCATATCTCTGCTTCATAGGCACATCTTCAACATCCAAAACTCTTTTCATATCTTCATACGGTTGTGTTGAAATCAGTCTATCGGCATATGTAGCGTGTACTCTGTTTTCAAGTGGCTTAATATCAATAGTACCTTCGCTTCCGGACACCACGAGTTGCCGACGCCCCCAACCGTTAACTTCGACCGATGATACAAATATGCGTGCAATTGCTTTTTCATATTCCAAAACAGCAAAATTATTATCTTGTACATCAATACCGTTTAATTGGGAACATTTTAAAAACGGAACTATATTTTCAGGTTCACCCAACATATATACAATTAAATCAATAAGATGACTTCCAAGTATATACATTATCCCGCCTTTAAAATGCTTTAACCAATCACGGTATTCATCGCTGTGAAGCGTGCTCATTTCTGCATTTACCGAAAAAACTTCTCCGAGTTTTCCGCTCTTGACCGCATTTATACACCGCATTACGGTAGGATTGTAACGGTACATATACCCAAGCTGAACCACTAAATTTTTATTTTCAGCCGTATCCAAAACTTGTTTATACTCCTCAAGTGAACCGCTTGCCGGTTTATCTAAATGAATGTGTTTTCCTGCTTCCACACACATTTGCGCTGTCTTTGTGAGATTCCAAACATCTGTTTCTACAAGTATCGCATCACTTTTTTCTATTATCTCATCAACAGAAAGTCTGGGCAAATCACGGTATACATCTAATGTTCCGCGTTTCTCTATCCATTCTTCGTTTTCCTCTGCAAAACCTACTGCTTGGAACAAATCAGGATATCTGCGAATAGCTTCCATTTTTCCGGAACCGTGATTATGACCTATTCCTATTTGACCAATTTTAATCATCGACATTTCTCCAATCGAAAACCGTACCTAATGGGAAATGCGGGTCATCACAAAGTTCCCTATAAACTTGCGGACATTCTGCCGGAGTTACTACCCTTGAAATAATCGGGCGTACTTTTACCTTGCCTGCAGCAATAAAATCCAATATCATATTACAATCATCCTGATGAGTCCAATGATGCGGATACGATTCGTGTTTCGGACGCACAAAGTTATGTGCTCCTATAAGTTTTACACCCGGTCTGTGAACCATAGTGTAATAATCTATTTGACAATCGGAAACACGGGTGCATCCAAGCAGAGAAATC
>JAZUIT010000251.1:0-2659 GCA_045642385.1 Acutalibacteraceae bacterium | reverse complement strand
TAATCCGAAATTTGCAAGTTAAGCTAATTCAACTTGCAATAATGTATGTTTTTCTTATTTCAGTTTATATATTTAATGTATTTAAGTCTTGTCAAATCACCGCTGTATTTATAAAATAATACTACTATATATTATGTAAGGGGAAATACCAATGACATTTGAAAAACTTGCAAAAATAATAAGTGAACAATTTGAAATTTCAACAGCTGAAATCACTATGGAAACAACAATTGACGATTTAGGTGCGGACAGTCTTGACCTTATCGACCTTGTTATGTCCATTGAAGACGAATTTTCAGTAGAAGTTCCCGATACCGCCATGGAAGAATTGAACAGTGTCGGCGATATGGTTAATTTTATAGATGAAAATAAATAATATAATATTGAAAGAGGATATTTAAAATGGCAGGTCAGAAAAAAATGGTTGAGTCCATCACCTCAATGGATGAAGATTTTGCAAAATGGTACACGGATATCGTGAAAAAAGCCGAGCTTATCGAATATACGGCTGTAAAGGGTTGTATGGTAATAAGACCTTACGGCTATGCCATCTGGGAAAATATGCAACACATACTTGACGGTATGTTCAAAAAAACGGGTCATGAAAATGTATGTATGCCTATGTTTATTCCGGAAAGCCTTTTACAGAAAGAAAAAGACCATGTAGAGGGCTTTGCCCCCGAGGTTGCATGGGTAACACACGGAGGTAACGAAAAACTTGAAGAAAGGCTCTGCGTCCGCCCCACCTCGGAAACACTTTTCTGCGAGCATTATTCAAAAATAATCCAGTCCCACAGGGATTTACCCAAGCTTTATAACCAGTGGGTAAGCGTTGTCCGTTGGGAAAAAACCACACGTCCTTTCCTGCGTTCAAGGGAATTTTTATGGCAGGAGGGTCACACGATTCACGCAACCGCCGAGGAAGCCATAGAAGAAACAGAAAGAATGTTAAACATCTATGCCGAGTTCTGCGAAAATTCCCTCGCTATGCCGGTTGTAAAGGGTAAAAAGACTGAGTCCGATAAATTTGCCGGTGCGGTTTCAACTTATGCTATTGAAGCTTTGATGCACGACGGAAAAGCTTTACAGGCAGGCACATCACATTATTTCGGTGACGGATTTGCAAAGGCTTTCGGTATTCAATATACAGACAAAGAAAACAAGCTTGTTTATCCTCACCAGACATCCTGGGGCGTTACCACAAGACTTATCGGTGCAATTATTATGTCCCACGGTGATGATAACGGTCTTGTTCTGCCCCCTGCCGTTGCTCCCATACAGGTTGTTATTCTTCCTATTGCACAGCATAAGGAAGGCGTTTTGGAAAAGGCAAGAGAGCTTCGTGACAAGCTATCCTCAGTTTGCAGGGTAAAGCTTGACGATTCCGACAACTCAGCAGGTTGGAAATTTGCCGAATATGAGATGAAAGGTGTACCGCTCAGATTGGAAATCGGTCCCCGTGATATCGAAAACGGTGAATGTGTGCTTGTATCAAGACATAACCGTGAAAAAACCGTTGTAAAGCTCGACGACTTGACAACTGCAATACCTGTAAAGTTAAAAGATGTACACGACGGGTTGTATGCAAAAGCTCTTGAAAATCAAAATAACCGTACATATAGTTGTAAGGACATTGACGAGATAAATAAGGTTCTCCTTGAAAACGGCGACGGATTTGTAAAAGCTATGTGGTGCGGAGATGAAGCCTGTGAGGATAAAGTAAAAGAGCTTACAGGCGTAGGCTCCCGTTGCATACCCTTTGAACAGGAACATATTTCCGATAAATGCGTATGCTGCGGTAAGGAAGCCAAGCATATGGTTATGTGGGGCAAGGCTTATTAATGTTTCGGGTCAGAATATTAAAATATCTGTTAATTGCTCTGCTGGTTTTCGCAATACCGTTTGTATATTTTGGGATTGACGGTTTTACAGTAGACATTAACGGCAAAGAAATAAAAGCCAAATACACTTCCCGAAAAGAGGAACCGTCAATGGAAATTGTTTTTGATAAAAATGTTGAGTTATTTAATTATTTTACAATCAAATATACCTCTGACGCATTTTTAAAGTGTGAGCTTAAATTCAAAACCGCTTCGGGATATGAAAAGGAAGAATTTTTCCTTGAAGGTGCTCCCGAGCAAAAAACATTCCAAAGCTTCATTAAGAAAAATGCTTTGAGTATTAAAAGTCTGACAGTTATTCCGCTGAATAAAGAAAAAGCTGATTTTAAAATAACCGACTTTGATACAGATAAAAGAGATTTGCCCGAGGATTATATTTACATTCAGAATGATGATATTAAAATCGGTGTCAGCCTTAAATGGGGCGGTGCTCTCGCCTATTATGAAGATTTAAATTCAGATGTTGAAGCGGTTTACCACGAAGGCAGAATTAAGGTTGATTCAAAAGCTTCCGAAAAATACGGTTGTGAATGTGTAAATAATCATATAAATCTGATTAACCGCCACGATACAGGCAGATTAATTCAGCAGTCCTATTACGGCACAAGAGATGAGTCCGAATATACACCGGGAGTTTTTATGAAACAGGTGTGGTCATATAACCCGGTGCAGGGCGGCAATCAGCACAACGAGTCCAGCGAAATTGTTGACTACAAAATTACGGATAATTCCATTTATATTAAATGCCGTCCGCTTGA
>JAZUIT010000250.1:0-2355 GCA_045642385.1 Acutalibacteraceae bacterium | reverse complement strand
CATGGAAAGAAGTTTAATCGCAAATTTCATTAATCACACCGTCTTTCAAATTTTTATTTTAAAGACAGTCTACTAAATTTTCCTGAATTTGTCAAGCCTTTTTTGCTAAAATAGAAATAAAATTTTAATTCCAATAGAAATGAATTTCTTCTGTATATGTACCGTGGAGCTGTACATTTGCCGTAAAAACTGACAAAGAACCGGTTCCTTGACCTGTTACTGCCATATCCGTAAACATATATTCAAGATGATAATTCTTATCAATTTTTGCAATAACCTTCGAGCCGCAATTTGTTGTTTTATCTACATAATCCAAATCAGCTTTTGTTAACGTTAACCCACTTAAATCAAGAGTATTCAAATTGATATAATTCGTACAAGCCGCATGTGCTTTTGGCGGCTGCTGAAGCGTACCATGTTCAGGCTTTAAAACAATGGTAACACGGTAACCATTACCATCCTTTACACAAGAAGCCGACTTAACACCTGAGGGTTCAAGAACGCTCATATTGGGGGAACCTATAATAGGAAAGAAATCATTTTTACTCTCATTACCGATTGTAGGATTACCGTTTGAAAATACTTCGGTGATTACATTACCGGAATTCTTTTTCATATAACTTTCCGCAACCTTATTTCCGAAATCTTTAAGGAAATCAGGTAAAGGCTCTGACTTTGTATTTGTAATTTTATCAATGTTTATTTTTGTAACTTCTTTTTTAGTAGCTTTGAAGTTTTTTTCACTCTTTGATTTGTTGGCACAGTAGTTATAATACTGTACAATCTGGGAAATAGAACCGTTCAGAGGTGCGTTATCCTTTTGCTGCTGTTGGGTTTGTTGTTGCTGCTGCTGTTGCTGTTGAGGTCTTTGCAGCTGTTGCTGTTGTTGCTGTTGAGGTCTTTGCTGCTGTTGTTGTTTTGGAATTGTTGTACTCTGTTTTGTAGAATTATTAAGCATCGTGGTAGTTTGAGAGGGCTGAATTTCCGACACACTTGTACCTGCCGTAAGCTCATAATCCTCAGGTACGGTAGTTATGGTAATTTCATTCTTATTAAACTTTATTTTTACGCATAAAACCACCGACAAAACAACTGCTAACCCGGCAACTAAAACAAAAAAAATTCTTAATCCGCTTTTCATAAATAAATCTCCGTTATTCTAAAATATTAAAACTTTCTTTAACGTTAACATCAATTCCTATTAAGCTTCGTTTCATCAGCAATTTTGCATTACCCGATGCTTTAACAGTCCATGAATAATCAAGATAGCTTAGTTTTAAATTTTCCTTATCAATTTTCAAATTGATTCTGCAATCCGTATAGTTCAGTTTAAAATCTTCAACGGAAAATCCGTAATCGGTTATTCCACTGAAAATAACACTAACGGGGCATAAATTCAAACATCCTTTGTCATTCGGATTTTCTATATCAAACAAAAACAAACTGACAGTACAATTTTTGATATTATACCACTTAATCATATTTTTTGCAAGACTTGGATTCGGTAAAACTTTATTATTTGTAATATTTGGCACAACATTGTTTTTAATTTTACTGTCCAACAGCTTAATTGCCGCATTTTTCAGCATTTCATTGGGTAAGTTGAGCTTTTCTTTGTCATATTTTACCTTTTTATAATTTCGTCTTACGGTTTTAGCATTTTTGATTGATGTGTTAAAAATATCAATTACTTCATCAACAGACAACTCGAAATCTTCTGCAACAGGTTTAATCTCCGTTGTGGTTTCGTTAGTTGTTTTTTCGGTTTTTGTTGTCAATTTTGTTGTGGTTTCCTTTGGTGTTTCCTTTGAACAACCGTTTAAAAATACTACCGAAACACATAACAAAACCATAAATATTTTTTTCATTTAATCACCCGAAATATTATTTGCAAAAGGTTTAAAAATATTTAATTAATGCTTGACGGTATGTTATTAATTGTGATACACTATTTGTAACGAATTGTAAGGAAGCGTATTCAATGAAAATTACTTTTATGGGTGCGGGAAGTACCGTTTTTGCCAAAAATGTTTTAGGCGATGTTATGTGCTCCGATGCACTTAACGACTGTGAAATTGCTCTTTATGATATAGATGCGACAAGACTTGCGGACTCCGATTTAGTTATAAGGTCAATGAATGATACTATCAATCAGGGACGTGCAAAAATTAAAGGTTACTTAGGTGTTGAAAACAGAAAAGAAGCCCTCAGAAATGCAGATTTTGTTGTAAACGCCATTCAGGTAGGTTTATATGACCCCTGCACGATAATTGACTTTGAAGTTCCCAAAAAATATGGACTTCGCCAGACTATTGCGGATACATTGGGTATAGGCGGTATTATGCGTGCTTTGCG
>JAZUIT010000249.1:0-4433 GCA_045642385.1 Acutalibacteraceae bacterium | reverse complement strand
CGAAATATGCGGCAATTCTTCTGCAAGCTATACCGTGGTCAATCCAGAATTTTCTTATTTCCTCATCGGGATTTGAAAGAGTAAGTCCGGAAGCGGCTTTTTCGTGGCTGAAATATGTAGGATTAAAGTCAATTCCGATATTTCTTTTCTTAGCGAATTCAACCCACTTTGCAAAATGCTTGGGTTCAAGCTTATCTCTGTCCACCGGCTCACCGTCAAAAATTGCATAACTTGCGTGGAGGTTTATCCTCTTAATTCCGGGGATTAATGAAATAGCCTTGTCAAAGTCTGCCATTAATTCTTCGGGAGTTCTTGCTTTTCCGGGATAATTTCCGGTTGCCTGAATACCGCCGGAAAGTGAACCTCCGAAATTTTCAAAGCCGGTAACATCGTCACCCTGCCAGCAATGAATACTTACGGGAATTTTTGAGAGAATTTCAATGGCTTTATCCGTGTCTACTCCTATTTTTGCGTAAATTTCCTTTGCTTCTGAATATCTGCTCATATTAATATTTCCTTTCTCTTTTTTATTTATTTTCATTGAGAAGCTCAATAATATTCTTATTTCCGTAAACCTGCTGCCAATCCTTATTGAAGTCATCAATAGCATACAGTGTGAGAGGATGGTAAACCAAATCCTCGTAAAGTGATGGGTTCATAGTTGCGGCATGGCAACCTACCATTGCCACCTTATGAATTTGTTCAATATTCTTAAAACTTGCGGCAAGAACCTTTGTTTTAATATCGTAAAGCTTAAACATCCGTACAATTTCTTCAACAACATGAGCGCCGTCCGACACAATGTTATCAAGTCGGTTGATGTACGGTGCTACATAGCTTGCACCGGCTTTTGAAGCTATTAATGCCTGTTGCTGGGTAAAAATTGCTGTCATTGTAACATTAACACCGTGCTGTGAAAGATACATTGTAGCTTTAAGTCCCTCGGGAGAAATGGGGATTTTAATATAAAAATTACCACCTACCGCTTCTTTAAGAGCCTCGGTTTCTTTGATGATTTTTTCAGCAGTGTCACAGGTCGTCTGGATGTGGAACATTTTATCAGGACCTATAATATCTCTGATGTCCCGAACAAGCTCCGTAAAACTGTTGTGTTCACGGGAAATTATTGAGGGGTTAGTTGTAACACCGTCAATCGGGTAAAATTCTTCGCATCTTTTAATTGCTGAAATTTGTGCTGAGTCAATGATGTACTCCATAGTTTAAATTACTCCTTTATCTGAAACATAATAAAATAAAAAACAATATTGTGCAGAAAATATAATGTGAAAAAACCGTAAAGCTTGACTTGGTTTTACCAGCAAATTCTTTCAGTTTCAAGCCTCTTTCCTGCAAAGTTTTTCTCACAATCTGATTAGCAAATCCGGCAATAAAAATATAACCGGGGAAATACACAAACAGAGTAAGCAGGCACATAGATACGCCCCAACTTTCACCGGCAAGGAACACTGCCGCAAACAAAAGCATAAGTCCGATAAGTCCGCCTGCCCATACAAGCTTTGTATCAAAGTTCTGCTTTCTCAATCTGTCACCTGCCGCCTTTTCGACAGCTACCCAATAAACCGCAATAAGTGCCTCTATGGCGGCGGCTTTTATACCTCCTGCAAGGATTAACACAAGGGGAATATATGAATATAAAGGTCTTTCGATAATTTCCGTAACCTTTCCATATATGTAACAGCTCTTTTTAGGAGGAGTATCGGAAGCATCCTTCATCATTTCCTCAAACTCATCCTGTCTTATAATATTATGAGAGCGCTTATACATTAAATCTTCTTTGTAGGGTTTAGGCTCTTTTACAAGCCAGTGGCAACCGTCTGCAAGAAGTAAAATTATCCATACAAATGTAAGTGCGACAATGGGGGTAAGACTTTTGGGAGCAACACCTGTAAACACATTTCCCCCGTTAAAAATAATACTGTTCCGGTAATTAAGAACCGTACCGGAGAAACAGGCAAATGCGGCACTGATACCCAATGCACCTGAGGCGCCTAAACCAAACTCCATAATCTTCCAGTTATCAACAAAGCCTTCTGTTTGATATTTTCCGAAGAAATATTTGCCGTTTTTCATCGGAGCAACTGTATAAACATTTATAGTGTGGCTTGCCATCCAGCCCAAAGCACCGGCAACTGCACCCGTAACCGCCATAGCAATACCCAAAGAATCATGACGGATAATCATAAGCACAATTACGCCCACATACATACCGATAAGCTCGCCGTATTGCTCCGGTCTGCCGTCAGAAAAATATAATTTGGGCATTTTACCTTCTTCCGGTTTATAGGGCAAATTGAAAATGAGTCTGCCAAGGTATCTCATACCCGGTACAAGGATAAAAAATATCAAAAAATCGTACCATCTGTAAAGCTTACCTGCCATAGCCGCAAAGCTTATACCTAAAAAAGCACCGCAAAGCCCGAACCATGTAGAACCTTTAAAGCAAAGACCAATCATTGATTTTTTATAGTCGGCAGCCTTGCCGTTTCGGTTTAAATATGCAAAACCCATAGTCTGAGCATAGGTTTCAGTTCCGCCAAAATACATACTTGCAGCACCGACAGCAGCCGGAATATAAAAATGGCTTGCTATCTCAGGTGAACCGGACATCAATGCTAAAACCGTGCCTAATATGGCACCGGGAAGCATCGCTCCCTTTTCGCCGCCGATTAAATCGCCTCTCATTCCCCATGCATAGGAAACACCAATCATTGCCAATGCAATAAGTAACGCTGTTTTCATATTGTCACCTCATTCAGAATAAGTCTTCCTGATTAAAAAGTGCAAAACCTGCTTTTTCCAGCACCTTGACCGCCGGCTCATTTTCTTCAACACGGAAAATTACATAAGCTTTTCCCTCTTGTGAAGTAATGAACGCATAGGCATATTCCACACCTATACCTTCATCGGATAAAGCTTTTACAGCTTTTGAAAAGCCGCCGGGAACATCGTCAATGGCTACAGCCAAAACATCTGTTACGGAAACGGTAATGTTTTCTTTTTTTAATGCCTCATAAGCTTTATTCGTATCACTTACAATAAGCCTTAATATGCCGTAGTCGGCAGTGTCGGCAATTGAAAGAGCGTTAATATTTATATTGTTGTCGGACAATAATCCTGTAATTTCCGCAAGCCTGCCCTGTTTATTTTCAACAAAAATCGAAATCTGTTTAATAAACATAAATTATCCCCCTCACAGCTTTCTTCTGTCTACAACTCTTATAGCTTTACCCTCGGAGCGTGGCAATGAATTAGGTTCAACTAATTTTACCTGAGGTGCAATACTTAACACACTCTGCATTTCCGCTTTAATTTTTGCTTCCGTTTCTTCCAACTTTCTTACAGAATCGGAAAACACGGAGCTTGTAGCTTCAATTTCAATCAAAATTGTGTCAAGATTATTTTTTCTGTCAACAATAATGCGGAAATTCGGTTCAAGTCCCAAAGAAATTATGACATGCTCAACCTGAGCCGGGAAGACATTAACGCCCCTTATAATAAGCATATCATCACTTCTGCCCTTAGGCTTCATAATCTTTACAAGTGTTCTGCCACAGGAGCATTTTTCCCTTGATATAGCGGTAATATCCCTTGTTCTGTACCTTACAAGAGGCAAAGCCTCCTTACCTATACAGGTGAACACAAGCTCACCGTATGTACCGTCCGGTACAGGCTGTAAGGTTTCCGGGTCAATAATTTCCGGATAGAAATAATCCTCACAAATGTGCATACCGTTTTGCTCCGAACATTCAAATCCCACACCGGGTCCCGCAATTTCGGACAATCCGTAAATATCGTAAGCCTTGATATTCAGTAATTCTTCAATTCGGGTTCTCATATTTTCCGACCAGGCTTCCGCACCGAAAATGCCTATCCTTAAAGGAAGTGTTTTCGGGTCAATACCCATATTTTGGAGCGTTTCGCCGATATACATAGCATAGGACGGAGTACAGCAGATGATATCCGTTTTGAAATCCTGCAAAAGCTGAACCTGCCTTTGTGTGTTACCGGTTGAAGCCGGAACGGTTATTGCACCAAACTTTTCAACACCGTAGTGAATACCCAAACCGCCTGTAAACAGACCGTAGCCATAAGCTATCTGAACATAGTCCTCCTTAGAGCCGCCTGCCGCTGTCAATGCCCTGGCAACACATTCCGACCAGCATATCAAATCCTTTTCAGTATATCCAACAACAGTCTGCTTTCCTGTTGTGCCGGAGGATGCGTGAACTCTCTTTAATTTTTCTCTGCTCACGGCAAACAAGCCGAAAGGATAGTTATCTCTTAAATCCTGCTTGACGGTAAAAGGTAATTTACTTATGTCGTCTATGGATTTTATATCCTGAGGAAGCAACCCAATTTCATCAAACTTTTTTTTATAAAACGGTACATTTTCATAACAGTTATATACCATT
>JAZUIT010000248.1:0-3895 GCA_045642385.1 Acutalibacteraceae bacterium | reverse complement strand
TTTTGCAAAAGTTATTGCATTTTCAACATCTTTTCTGCCGGCTTTTCTGCCTAATTTTTTGCGTTCACTGTCAACTGCTGATTGCAGTCCCAAAGAAATTCTGTTTACACCTGCTTTTGCAATCGCCTCAAAAAAATTTTCGTTCACGGTCGACGGATTACATTCAACCGTAATTTCAGGTGTGTGCAGAATAAAAATTTTTTTAACCTCGTTAAGTATTTCGGTTATCTTTTCAGCACCCAAAAGTGAAGGCGTTCCGCCGCCAAAATAGACGGTATCAATACCGATACCGCCGTATTTTTGCATTTGAGAAAAAAGTGCTTTCATATAAATTTTTTCCTGAGCCTCATTATGTCTTACCGAATAAAAATCACAGTAAGGACATTTTGAAGCACAAAATGGGACATGAATATAAACGCCCGTATCAGTCATCTAATTTAAGCACCGCCATAAATGCATCCTGAGGTACTTCTACCGTACCGAACTGACGCATTCTTTTTTTACCTTCCTTTTGCTTTTCGAGCAATTTTTTCTTTCTTGTAATATCACCGCCGTAGCACTTTGCAAGAACATCTTTTCTCATAGCTTTAATTGTTTCTCTTGCAATAACCTTACCGCCGATGGCAACCTGAACAGGAATTTCAAACATCTGACGGGGTATATGTTCCTTTAATTTTTCGGCAATTTTTCTTGCACGGGGATAAGCTTTATCCGAGTGAATTATAAAAGACAGAGCATCAATCATATCACCGTTTAAAAGAACATCAAGCTTTTGAAGATTGGATTTTTCATATCCCGTAATTTCATAGTCAAAAGAAGCATAACCTCTTGTTCTAGACTTTAAAGAATCAAAGAAATCATAAATAATTTCATTGAGCGGTAAAATGTAATGAATGTCAACTCTGTCGGTTGTGATGTAGTCCATACCCTTAAAAACTCCACGCCTGTCCTGACAAAGCTCCATAATAGTACCTACAAATTCAGCCGGAGAATAAATATGCGCATTTGTCATAGGCTCTTCGCAGTAATCAATATTTGCAGGGTCAGGGTATCTTGTGGGATTGTCAATTTCCTCAACGGAGCCGTCAGACATATGAATTTTATAAACAACACTGGGGATTGTGGTAACAAGATCAAGATTGTATTCTCTTTCCAATCTTTCCTGAACAATTTCAAGATGAAGAAGACCCAAAAAACCGCAGCGAAATCCAAATCCCAATGCAACTGACGTTTCAGGCTCAAACGAAATGGCGGCATCATTTAATTGCAGTTTTTCGAGCGCGTCACGCAGATTTTCATAGTCTGCACCGTCAGCAGGATACACGCCGCAGAACACCATGGGATTAACCTTTCTGTAACCCGGCAACGGTTCACTTGCCGGATTTTTAACGGTAGTTACGGTATCACCTACTCTTGCATCACCGACGGTTTTGATGGAAGCGGTAATATAACCGACTTCGCCGGCTCTCAACTCCTCGGCAGGCTCCAGACCGGAAGCTCTCATATAACCAACTTCAACAATCGGAAATTCAGCACCGGTTGCCATCATTCTCATAGTATCGCCGGATTTTATTACACCGTCTTTAATTCTGACATAAACTACAACACCCTTGTAGCTGTCATAAATTGAATCAAAAATCAAAGCTCTCGGCGGCAGACTGTCATCAGCAACAGGAGCAGGGATATCGGTGATTATTTTTTCAAGAACTTCTTTTATATTTTCACCTGTTTTCGCAGATACTCTCGGAGCAGACATACATTCAAGTCCGATAACATCCTCCACCTCATTGGCAACTCTTTCCGGGTCGGCGGCAGGTAAATCTATTTTATTTATAATCGGCACAACTTCAAGGTCATTATCAATGGCGAGTTAAGTATTTGCAAGTGTCTGTGCCTCAACCCCTTGGGAAGCATCCACTATAAGCAGTGCACCCTCACAGGCAACAAGAGAACGGGAAACTTCATAATTAAAGTCGACATGACCGGGGGTGTCAATTAAATTCAACACATATTCCTTACCGTCATCAGCCTTGTAGTCAAGCTTTACGGCATGGGATTTTATTGTAATTCCACGCTCACGCTCCAAATCCATATCATCAAGCAGTTGTTCTGCCATATCTCGTTTTGCAACGGAATTTGTAAGCTCCAACAACCTGTCTGCAAGAGTTGACTTTCCGTGGTCAATATGAGCGATAATGGAAAAATTTCTGATTAATTCTTTCGGGACTGACATTTAATCACCTCGCAAATATTTTAGCATATCAGCCCGAATATATCAATAGGTCACCTCTAATTATTTGCTGTGTTCTAAAAGCGGTTATTGTTCCGCCATATTCCACAAAAATCCTCGTTAATACACAAAGTATTGTCTGCGGTTTTTGCTTCATCTGACGAAAAAATCTCTTGCTTTTCACCGCACACCGAATAATTAGAGATGACCAATATTATTTTTCGACATTTATGTGAGTTTCTATTCCCACATTTTCAAGACACAAATACTCGGCACCGTCGCGGGTTATTTTTCTGTCAAGAATTTTCAAATGCTCCAATTCAAAATTTTCTTTTCTTATTAAATCAGTATCAACTATTTTTGAATTGTAATATTTACAATCTTCGTAATATGTTTTTGTCCTTGTTGCAATTCCAAAAGGTAACATCACATTACCTATTTTTAAATAGCTTTCGCTGTCAAAAACCACCGCATTTTTTTCAGACTTCAACGAGGGCAAAAGCGGTATGGAAAAATTAAGAATTTTCAAACGATAACTATGCCGTATTTTTTTAATTTTTTTAAAGTTTCCTGATTTTTTCTTAAATTTTATTTTGTGTTTAGTTTGAGCTTCTATGTATGCTTCTGAGTGACAGGTTCCGATTATTTCATCCTTATATTTTGAAACACCGCTTACAAGAATTTCATTTTCCGCAAACCCGGAGCCTGTTTTTTTTGTCGGTAAGCCTTTGTAAATTTCTGTGTAAACAAGTTCTCCGTCACAGCTTGCAATTATGTTTGAAGGCTTTGTTTCGTCAATTACTTTTTCTTTCGGTTCCACTGTTTCTTTCACTTCAACGCTTGCAAAAGAGCCTTGAAAATTTACTGCCGCCCAGGAAATTTTATTACAATTATTTAATAGATTTTTGGCGCAGTTTTTTGCATCCAATTTTGAAATAAGGCTGCCCTTTTTTACACCGTTTTTTTCAAGAATTGAAATGATTTTTTCATCAGGAATTGTATTGTTCCCCGTAACAGTTACACACCAAACACGCCCGGAAAGTATGGGAAGGATTATTAAAAATAAAGCTGTACCTATAAAAAGAAATCGCCGTTTATAATAATTTTTTATAATAAAAGGAACACCGACTTTTTTACAGATTTCTAATTTTACCGAAGCTTTTTCTACGGGCTCCGAAATTTTTTCAAAACCTTTTATATCTGTCTTTATGTAAATTTTACCGTTTTTCTTTTCGATATCCCAAAGCGAAATTTTTTCACCGGTACACAAATTTATAAACCGTTCGTAGAACCCGTTTTCGATAGAAAAACATACATATCCTCTTATAAAATTATAAAGCGTCAGTATCCACATATTATAAAAATTCCACCGTCATAATTTTTCCTTTTACAATAGCTAAATTACTGTCCAGAGAAGATAAACATAAATCACATCCGGTAAATCTCACGGAAATTTTACCTGTGTTAAGCTCAACAATTTCCTCGTTATATTGCAGTACGCCTTTACAACCCTCAACGGAAGCTTCACAGTTTCCTGTCAATTCAATGTGCGGTAAAAAATATTCATTATTCATAAAAATCACCCTCAAAAATAAATATGTACAAAGTTCTCGGAATATACTGATACGGTGGTGATGTTTATGAAAAAATCAGGACTTATTTTTG
>JAZUIT010000247.1:0-2257 GCA_045642385.1 Acutalibacteraceae bacterium | reverse complement strand
AAATCAGGAAGCCTTTTACCACATTCCCAACGCGAAACCGTCTGCCTTGCTACGAATAATTTTCCCGCAAGCTCCTGCTGAGTTATCCCTGATTTTTCTCTTGCCTTTCTTAAATTTTCACCGAACTGTGCCATAGTAAAGCTCCTTTCGCTTTTGACTTTATGTTGACATAATTATTGCACGAATTATGAGATTTTACAAGCACCGTTTCGGTACATACACATTATAGTTATATTATATTAAAAAATCTGAAAAAAAATCTGAAAAACACTTGACAAGTCGTATACTTCGTGATATGATGTATTGCGAAAGGAGAAGTATTATGGATGCACAATTAAAGCACGGTTTACTGGATATATGCGTTTTATCTGCCATAAAAAACAGCGAATCCTACGGTTACAAAATAATTAAAGATTTGCAGCCCTACATTAAGCTGTCCGAGTCAACCTTATACACTGTTTTAAAACGGTTGGAAGCCGCAAAAATGTTGACGGTTCGCACTGCCGAACACAACGGCAGACTGCGGAAATATTATAACATCACCGATGCAGGGCTTGACCGTATCAATGATTTTAAAAAAGACTGGCAGGAAATTTTATTGATTTATCAATTCGTAGTAAAGGATGATTTGGAAAATGACAAAGCTTGAATTTTTAGATGAATTAAAACAAAAACTTTCATTAATTCCGCAAATTGACACAAAAGAGCGCCTGCAATTTTATGAAGAAATAATTGATGACAAAATTGAGGAAGGCTTGTCGGAAAGTGAAGCAGTAGAGGAAACCGGCTCGGTTGAAGATGTATTTTTGCAGATTATTTCCGATATACCGCTTTCAAATTTAGTAAAAGAAAAGGTCAAGTCAAAACGAAAATTAAACATATTGGCAATCATTCTGATTATACTCGGTATTCCCGTTTGGCTGCCCATACTGCTTTCGCTTCTCACAGAAATTTTGGCATTATATGCTGTAATGTGGGTGCTTATACTTTCCCTCTGGGCAGTATTTATTGCTTTATGTGCCGGGGCAATCGGCGGAACGGGTTTATGTGCTTTGTTTATTTTGAAAGGAAATGTTTTCACCGGAATTGCAATGCTGAGTATGGGAATTATTTGTGCCGGCTTATCAATTTTTATGTTTTTCGGTTGCAAAGCAGTAACAAAATATGCTTTTATTTTAACGAAAAAAATTGTATTAGGTATAAAAAAACGCCTTGTAAAAGGAGGTAAAAAGCAATGAAAAAATCCGTAAAAATAAGCCTGCTTACAGCAACAATTCTTGTTATCATCGGTGCTGTTTTATTTGCCGCAGTTATGACGATTTGCAACTGGGATTTTACAAAGCTTGTCACCGTTAAATACAAAACAATCACCTATGATGCAGGTAACAATTTTGAAAATATTTATATTAGTAATGCTGATTTCGATATTATTTTTAAGCCTTCAACTGACGGAAAATGTAAGGTTGTCTGCTATACACAGGATAAAACGCACCACACAGTAAAAACGGAAAACAATACACTTACTGTTAAACAGACATCTAAACAGACATCCGATAGGTGGAAGTGGTATGATTATATCGAGGTCACAGGTGACGGCGAAAAAATAACCGTATTTTTACCTGAAAACGATTACAAAAATCTCACTTGCAAAAGCGACACAGGCAACATTAAATTAACAGACAAATTTTATTTTACAAATGTGAGCATTACCACAGATACCGGAGATGTATTTCTTGATAATTTTGATGCAAAAAATATAAAAATAACAACCGACACGGGTAATGTTAAAGGTACAATACAGGGGAATAAAACTTTTTATACAAAAACAGATACGGGAAATGTTTCGGTTCCAAAAACAACCGGCAAAGATAAATGCACTGTCATAACCGATACGGGGGATATTATAATCAAAAAAACTTCAACTATGTTACTTAATTATGAATAATAAAGGCTAAACAGTTGACAAATCTGTTTTTTATGCTATAATAAATACAGAAAGGCAACCGATAGACGGTTACGCCCTCAAAACCAGTGATTAAAAAATAACCGCTTGATTTCTCAGGTCAGGGCGGATATTTTTTTATGCTTAATATGTAACCTATGGCTACAATAAGGATTAATACTATAACTAAGTAATATTCCATAGCATCACCCCCTTGCTTTTTCAAGAGGGCAAATGCCCTCTCAAATGTGAGGGCTAACCGTCCACCGTTATGGTTGCCTTTAAGGGTGCTAAGCACCGTTTGAAATTCTATCA
>JAZUIT010000246.1:0-7445 GCA_045642385.1 Acutalibacteraceae bacterium | reverse complement strand
AAGTTTCTCTATATTAAGCTTTCTCAATCTATGGAACCAAAACAGTATCTGTTCTCTTGTAAGAACCGGTTTTGACATTTCTTCTTTCATTATCTGAACCGAAAGTTCGCCTTTTTGCTGTTCAAGTTCTTCAAGTCTTTGCTTTGTTGACGGTGTAATTATGCCTTGCTCTATTGCGTTCAGCATATTGTTTATAGCTTTTTCAGTCTCCGAATATCGCCTTTGAAGTATCGGTAAAACCTTGTTTTCAGAACCTAATTTTTCTAAAGCCATATCAGTAAGGCGTTCAATCAGTTCATCATCAAGAATGATTTTTTGTATCTGTTCAAGGACTAAATTCTCTATCCAATCCTTTTTTACGGTCTTTTTATTACATCCACGGTGTTCCTTTACGCTGACACATTTATAGTATCTGTGAACCTCACCCGTGTGGCTTGTGCCACTTTCTCCAACCATAAAGCATTTACATTTTGCACAGTAAAGCTTAGTTGTCAACAGATATTCGTCTTCGGCTTTATGTTTGGCCGGAGCCTTTTTGTTTAACGCCATTCGCTCCTGCACTCTGTCAAACATTTCTTGAGTTACGATGGCTGGAATACCTCCGGGAATAACAACATCCTTATATTTATATTCGCCTATGTACTTGCGGTTGTGAAGCATACTTGTAACATTATCCGTATCAAGTTTGCCGTTATGCCGCTGTGTTCTGACACCTCTGATATTCAATTCATCGGCTATTTGCTGCATGCCCATTCCGTTTGCGTACATCTCAAAAGCGTCCGCAACGGCAGGTGAAGTTATGGGATCAAGCTGATAATGTTTGTCGCTGTCGATTACATATCCGATAGGGAGTGTACCGCCGTTATACTTGCATTTAAGGGCATTTTCTTTCATTCCACGGTTTACTTTTTCGGCAAGTTCAACGGAATAATATTCCGCCATACCCTCAAGCATTGTTTCAAGAAGTACGCCCTCGGAGCCTTTTGAAATAGCTTCGGTTGCAGAAACAACCTTAACGCCATTCTTTTTTAATGCCGCTTTATAGTGTGCAGAATCAAAACGATTACGAGCAAATCTGTCAAGCTTCCAAACTATAACAACATCGAAATTTTTTCTGCTGCTGTCTTTAATCATCCTTTGAAAGTCAGGTCTTTTATCGGTTTTTGCAGAAAATGCACGGTCAATATATATGTCAATTATATTTATGCAGTTCCGTTCGGCAAATTCCTTGCACTCACGAATCTGACCTTCAATAGATTCTTCACGCTGACTGTCAGAGGAGTATCTTGCATAAATTACACCGTTCATTTTCTCACTGTCCTTTCTATCGGGTTTCAGGGGTGCGGGTGTCCGGTGGACACCTCTGCCGAAGGCAGAAGCACCGACCGAGGCGGCAGCCGAGAAGTCCCTGACAAGTGCCGTGCATATGCAACGGCGATGCTTGATAAGACAATCTCGCATTGGATTTCAAGCATCCAAGCGAATTTGTGCTATCACAATTCATTGCTTGATAAGACAACCCCGTTGTCTTGAAAGCAATGTAAATTGGGAGGACAAATTCATTGCTTGATGAGACGATACCGCTCACAAATGGAGTATATCATATCCTAAAATAAATGTCTATAACAAAATCTATATTTTCAAAAATAAATTGATTTTTTCAATTTTATTGTTGCTTATTTATTGTGTATGTGATATACTTGAAATTATTGAAATATATCCATAGGAGGGCTGCACTTTGGCTCGCTCATACAATAAACTTTGGAAACTGATGATTGATAAAAAGATGAATAAAACACAACTCCGTGAAGCCTCAAAAATCACTACTAATGCAATGGCTAAACTCGCAAAAGATGAATCAGTACCGCTTGAAACTCTTGAAAAGATTTGTGCTGTTTTGCATTGCAATATTGAGGATATTGTAGAAGTTACTTATAAAGAAAACAAATAATTACAGTTCTTTTATTTTATAATATTTTGTGTCCGTAAATAAGGACTTAAAGTGTGCTGTAGTATTATGTAAATAAAGAACGGAGAATGGTTATGAAATATATAATTGATCGTAATCTTTATTTAATTCAATGGCTTTCTGATTATGAAATAAATTTTACGACAGTGTATCAAATTGAAGCAATACGCCATACTGAAAAGAAATGGTACAGTGGGATTTCTCAAATCAAAATATTGCGTGTAGCTTCCGATGATGATATTAAAAAATATAAGTATGAGGGTGAACCGTTTTTATGTCCGATAAAATAACTTATTTATCAGAAATTGTTTTATCTTTACAAGAACTTAACGGTATGGGTTCTCTTAAAGAAATAAATCATTCAATAGAAAAACGAAATTTATTACCGGCAATTCATTCAAATCCAAATTGGAAAGATAACGTCCGTGCAACTATTCAAAGACATTGTTCTGATACAAAATCTTTTAGTGGTGGAGAAAATTTGTTTTATTCTGTATATGGCTTAGGCGAGGGCTATTGGGGATTACGGGATATATCACAGCAGACAGATACAGATAATCCGATAATCAACCGTCAGATTGATAATATTAAAGAGCTGAATATTGACACAACAGAAAAAGAAATGCTGATAAAGGCTCGAATTGGTCAGGGGATTTTTCGCGATTCACTTATTGAAAAATACGGTTCTTGCATTATAACTGGCATAGATGATACAAGACTGTTAGTGGCAAGCCATATTAAGCCGTGGAGATCGTCTGATAATTATGAAAGATTAAGTTCTGAAAACGGATTATTACTATCACCATTATATGATAAATTGTTCGATATTGGGCTAATATCTTTTGACAAATCAATGAAAATAATAGTTTCAACTGAGTTATCTGCTAATAATATTGTACGACTAAGAATAGATAACGACAAAACTTATATAAACAATCCGAGTAATGAACTACTTCACAATATGGAATATCATAGAGATGTTATTTTTAAATCCATTGGTTAAAACTAATAAGGAGGTGAATTATAATGCTTAATATATTTTTTGGTAGCATGTCAGATGAAATCTATAATACAAGTGTTTACTTTGATAATTCGTATATGGATAAATGGTTCGATGATGAACTCACCAAAAAGATTATAAAAAGTGTTGACAAAGCTGAAGTATTAAGTTCCAAAGCTATTGAAAGCAAAGCTCTTGGTATTATTCCTGTTACAAAACTTTCCGGCGGTGCAAAAACATTGGTTTTACTGAGAAATAAATCCGAGGAGATATATAATGCTTCAACCTGCGGTGATAATTGTGCAAAATGGATATTGAAAATTGCAAAAGAAAGCAAAAAAGATATAACAATAAATCTTCATCATATTATGGATTTCGGTGATAAAAGTTTTGATATTAAAATACTCAATAATAATAAAACTGTTCATTCAATGAAAGAAATGTTGATTTATGCAGGAACTTTATTACGGGACGGTGATAATGAATGAAAGGTTCATATGATATTTGCGTAAAAAATGCGCGCCTGCAATATAAGTTGACTTTAAACCGTAACATTACTGTTTTGAGAGGAGATAGTGCAACGGGAAAAACGACGCTTATTGAAATGATTGCATCCTTTCAAGCCAATGGAAAAAGTAGCGGAGTTACAATACTATGTAAAAAGCCATGCGTTGTATTAACAGCTTTTAATTGGAAAATAAATTTAAATACCATACATGATAGTATCGTGTTTATTGATGAACAGGATAAGTTTGTTGCTTCAAAAGATTTCGCAGAATGTGTTAAAGGCAGCGACAATTATTATGTAATAGCAACAAGAAACAATCTTTCTAATTTGCCATATAGCATAAAAGAAATATATGGAATAAAGAACACATCCGGAAACCGATTTCAAGGAACCAAGCGGTTATACAGTGAGTTTTATCCGCTATATAAAACAGATTTGGATCATATTGAAAATCCGGAAATTGTAATTGTTGAAGATTCAAATTCAGGGTATGAGTTTTTCAGCAAATACTTTAATAAATACAATATACCCTGTGTTTCAGCGGGCGGTAAGTCTAATATTTACAACTGTGTTTTGGCAAATGAAAGAAATAAAATTTTAGTTATTGCTGATGGAGCAGCATTTGGAGCTGAAATTGATTCTTTGATTAAACTATACAAAAGAAGTACGCTTATTCTTTATATGCCTGAATCTTTCGAGTGGATAATTTTGAAATCCGATTTGTATAATGATTCTGAAATAAAGATGATTATTGAAGAACCAGCAAACCACATAGAAAGTTCTGAATATTTCAGTTGGGAAAGATTTTTTACAAAGAAGCTTACCGAAAAATCTAACGGAACATATTTACAATACAGTAAATCAACATTAAACAAGAATTATCTTAAAGAAAATGTTGTTGAAAAAATAATTGCGGTTATTCCCAAAATTGAACATACATAATTGTTAATGAAAAAATGATAATTAACGGTGTTAATTCAGAACTCGGAACTAATATTACAACGGTTGAAGAAGCAAGAGATGCTTTTAACGACATTCGCTATCAGAGACTTCATGCGCTGATTGAAGAAAGGTTTACTGACAAAAAACTGCTTTCCCTCTTAAGCTGTTTTGAAAGTCGTAATGATGACGAAATATGTAATATGGTTACAGATAATGCGGATGTACCTACAATATTTGAATATGTACTCGGCATTATTTGGTATAAAACAAGTGAATACGAAGGTCAGCTTCTTGATTATATGAAGTTATCATTAGACGCTGACTTGTTGCCTGTTACACATGCGGCAGGCGGCGAAGCTGATATCGTGTATGAATACTCTGCAGGCGAGAATTATCCCGAACACGCATTGTTGCTTGAAGCTACTTTGGCTGACGGTACAAATCAGCGAAGAATGGAAATGGAGCCGGTTTCACGACATTTGGGTTCGCATTTGCTTCGTACAGGGAATCTCAATTCTTACTGTGTTTTTGCAACAACATATCTTGATATAAATGTTATTGCTGATTTTCGCAACAGAAAGACTACACCATTTTACAATACTCATGATTACGCACAGTTTGTTAATGGTATGAAGATAATTCCGCTGCAGACGACAGAATTGAAGCAAATTATTATTTGCGGCTTCAAGTATAAGGACTTATATCCGATTTTCGAAGAAGCATACAATTCAGCTTTGCCACCTCATGAGTGGTATAATGACTTGATTACTCAGATAATACGATAAGAGTTTTTATATTTATGTATTGTCTTATCAAGCAATGAATTTGGATATCCAAATTCGCTTGGATGCTTGAAATCCAATGTGGCACTGTCTTATCAAGCATCGTATTTGTTACCACACAAATACACTTGTTAGGGTAAAGCACCCTAAAACCCGCCGAAAAGGAGTGAAGTGTAAAAATGGAAAGTTCAATATTAAAAAGCCGAGCAGCGTTAGCGTTGAACGAAATTTTAGCAACTGATCATGTTGATTATCGTTCTTTTGAGCGTTCCCGTTTGTGCTTTTACATACAGGATTATCATAACGATATTGAGAAAGAAGTTGCACTTGCTCTTGCTCCGGAATGGGAAGAAATCAAAAATTATGATGAGTTATCTTTCTTAAAAAGGCTTCTTATTCGTTTACGCTTCACCTGGAAAAGCACAAAGGCGGAATTGGTTTTATCCGATGAAATAGTAGAGTCAATAGTTGATTTAATGCTGCCGGATATTATCTCATTCTTTGAATCCGAGGAAGGCAAAAAGGAATTTGAAGAATGGAAGAAAGAATATATGAAAGGAAAAACAAGCTATGAAAATAAGTGACTTCATTCTAAATAGAGATAAATATAAAGTAGATGAGACCTATCAAAGACCAGCAGATGTTTGGTCACATAAAGATAAGCAATGCCTCATAGATACAATTATGAGAGGTGAACCTGTTCCAATCTTTTTTCTTAATTATATTTCGTCTGAAGATACATATTACATTGTTGATGGACAACAGAGATTACAATGTATAACCGATTTTTATAACAATAAATTTGCTTTAA
The DNA here is from genome assembly GCA_045642385.1 of Acutalibacteraceae bacterium. Lineage (GTDB taxonomy): Bacteria > Bacillota > Clostridia > Oscillospirales > Acutalibacteraceae > RGIG2945. The sequence continues at coordinate 1,433 of JAZUIT010000246.1, read as the reverse complement.
GTAAAGAGTTTTCAATACAAGCACTTGATGGTAAAAAATTTCAAGATTTAACAACCAAAGAAAGAGAACTGTTTCAAAACTATAACCTTCAAGTTAAAATCATGAAAGATTATGACGACGAACGTGTTAGGATGATTTTTTCACGTTTACAAAGGGGAAAGCCTCTTGGAATCGGAGAAAAGCTTAACGCTAAGCCTGGTCAAATTGTTAATGTAATGCGTGAACTTGCAAAACATGATTATATTTCAAAATCTATAGGTGTAAATAAACAAAGATACCATACTTATGAAGATGTATCCCGTATGATGTTCTATGAAAAGTTTGGAACAAAAGATTCAAGCACAGGTCCTCTTAACGAAATGTTCGATAAATATAAGGACGATATTACAGTAAACTCTAAAATTTACAAAAAAATACAAAACGTACTAAACTATTTGTTAAAGTGTTTTCCGGCGGAACCGGGTAATTATCAGTTTTTGTCAAAGCATGCATGGGTAGTAACAGTTTATTGTGTTATTAGTGACTTAAGAGATACATATGCGTTAAATGGAAGAGAAGCGGATATAGCAAAATTTATCGAACAATTTCATTTAAGGGTTTATACCGAGGATTGGAGAACCTCAGATATTAAACTTCAAAGATTTTATGATAATGCTCGAGGTGGTTGGGCAGAGCGATTAAATGAAAACCGTAAAGCCACAATGAAAGAATATATGATCAATGAGCTTAAACTTAAACCTCTTGATGAAAACAGACAAATAAGTGATGAAGACAAGATTTCTGCATATAGTAATGCAAATAATTGCTGTGAAAAATGCGGAAAAAGATTCAAAGATTACAAGGAACCTGAATATCATCACATTGAATTGTTCAGTGAAGGCGGGAAGACATCACTGGATAATATTATGGTGTTGTGTACAAAATGTCATGATGAAATACATAATCATGAATCAGAAGATTTAACAATTGATGAAATTGATGCAGCCGACGAAGAATAAATAAGGTATGTGATAGCTAATTTCAGTTTTGTGTTGTCATTTTTAATCCAAAATGATACAGACATTATAATGCCTCAAAAAGGTTTAGTAACGAAAAAACGAGGCTACATTTGAATGTATACTATAGATAATGATGATACATTACATTCAAAAATAAATCGATTATAGGGCAAAATATTATCAAAATCGGCACCTAAAACGGTATAAAAAAGTAACGGCAGACCGCAGTTTTTTATTGTACAACGGTCTGCCTTATTTTTATGCGTAAATCAGTTCAGTATTAACAATTTCAGTGTAAGCCCCAAATAATCCCCCGTCTTTTCAAAGAATAACCCTTGCTCTAAAATAGTCTCATCATATCCAAACAGGTCTTAAGAGTTGCTTGGAGTAGATTGGAAAGGATAAGACAATGAGCACAGAAATACAAACAGTTAA
>JAZUIT010000245.1:0-1775 GCA_045642385.1 Acutalibacteraceae bacterium | reverse complement strand
AATCCTCCTAACGTTTTTATTCCATTATAAAATCTATAACAAGTTGCAAATTATTATCTCAATACGATTAAGCGTTGTTTGTGAGAAGTACGACGGGCTCAACATGGCTCGATTGCTCGGAATTGATGTCAAATTTTTCGGGATTTTTCGCCTGTACGCGGAAACATATCTACCGCCAAAATGGGTGACAACTAATCCGGCGCCTGAACCATATGTGTTTACGGGAACTAATCGGCAATTATGAATTTACCCATTCCATTTTTACATAATCAACGGTTATATCGCAAATAACGCTGTCCTTTGACCACAGTTTAATGATTATTGAACAGTATCCAACATAATGGTATAGATATTCTAAGCTTGACGATGAAAGAGATAATATTTTTCAGTGTTCTTATAAAAATCCACTTTTTTATATTTGTCCGGTTTATGAAATTTTTTTATTAAATTTCATCCATTTCCTATAATCCGGCGTACTGCCTGAGTGAACGGGGCGTCGGCGGTTTTAGGAACAGCGAAAATCGAATCACTGCTGTCATGGATGCCGTAAACGGCAACCACAATGGCTCCGCTTGAAAAAAGCCGGTTGAAATATTTCACCGTTTCTTTTTTACTCTCGTTAAGACCCATTGCATAGCCCTCAACGATTCCGTAATGCTGCTGAGTAGAGTCTGCCTTTGCGATTTGAGTTTTTAGTGTTCCAAGCCGCGTAAGTGAAACATCATAATTGTTTGTAAAACCGGGTGTTGAATAATCGTTTACTGCCGCGGATATCGGTGGAGAATTATAGCTCAGATCCTTGTCCTTTTCAATAATGTTTGTATTCATTACAAGGTGAGTGAAAATTTTAATTTTTTCAACGCCTGTATCGTAGATTTCTTTGCATATCATTTCGGAATAGTCGTGAACGACCCGAGAAAGAAGGTTAAAGCGAAGTTTACCGACACTGATATTCTGCCTTTTTGCCTCAGCCTCAAGTGAAGCTTCATCTGTATATCCGAGATTTTCAAGTGCACGGTATCCTGTCATATTCTGCTCTTCTTTTGTAATTTCAACACCGTTCTGGTCAGCTGTTCCGTCCGGAATCTCCGTGTAATCGGGGATTCTTGTTTCCCAGCCGACGCTTACCCCCGCAAAAAGATATTCACGGTCAAGCTCTTCAAGAAAGTCCATCCATTTTGCAAGTACAGGCAGAAATCCGTTTTCAAGCTGTGATTTTATAAATTCGATAAAACTTTCCGAGTTAAGACACGGCATGGCGGGTGTCCGCATCCAAGAGCCCCAGTTAAACCAGTAGGGCGCAAGAGGCGCGCTGTCTCCGAAGCCGAGCTTTTCAATATTTTCGGGATTTTCATACCATTTGTCCGCGGTAACATAGTCCTCACCTGCATAGGCATAATACTGATTGTTGATATCGTCAATCTGAAACCATACAGGGATATTATGCTTTACTGCAAGCTGAAAGGCTTTTTCCGTTTTTTTCGCAATAACCTCCGGGGAATCTGTCAAAAGCATCGGACCGCATACGCCGATAGCATACATGACCTCGTTATCGGGATTTGTTTCGCCGTAAAGTTCTTTAATAAGCGCGATAGTATTTTCGTTATCGGCATCCTGAATGATAATGTATCTGTGTTCCGTGCCTTTGCTTTCAACGAAAAGCTCCGTAATAGGAGTGTTGGCAAACAGAACACTCAGAAATGCTGTAATAATCGCAATTATTCTTTTAATCAACAATATGTGTCACCTCGGATTTTATTTTTATTTACATAATG
>JAZUIT010000244.1:0-8762 GCA_045642385.1 Acutalibacteraceae bacterium | reverse complement strand
GTTCAGGGATAACGGAATTTTCAGAGATGTACTTATTTTCGAGAACCCCGAAACCTACATATATGACTGTGAATTTAAAACAAAGGGCAAAAACGGTTGCTATGACCTGGATGTTATTCTTGATATAAGAGGAGATTTGAGTGACATTACCGCAAAGCTTTATGTTGAAAAGGGCGGCAGGCTCCTTTATAACACCGTATCCGATACAAATAAAATCTCATTGAAGGGATTAAATGTTGAGGAATGGTCCGCTGAAATTCCGAATATTTACACCGCTTTTGTTGTGCTTGAAAAGGACGGCAAGGTAATTGAGGTTATCAGAAACTTTACAGGCTTTAAAAATATTCAGATTATCGGCGATGTGTTCTGTTTTAACGGTCAGAATATTAAGTTCAAGGGCGTAAACCACCACGACACCAACCCGAAAACAGGTTACTGCCTGACTGCCGAGGATATGTTAAAAGATATTACACTTATGAAAGAAATTAATATTAACGCTGTCAGAACCTCCCACTATCCACCCGACCCAACATTTTTGGTTCTCTGCGATTTATACGGTCTTTATGTTGTTGATGAAGCGGATATTGAAAGCCACGGTGCTTTCAGCTTATACGGTGACCACAACGCATACAGCCACAATCCGGAGTGGGCTTACACCTATGTTGACAGAGTTAAAAGAATGTATTACCGTGACCGCAACCGTACTTCAATTACAATGTGGTCACTTGGCAACGAGGCAGGCGGTTATTCAAATCAGGACGAATGTTACAGATTTTTACATAAAAACTGCCCCGAAATTCCCGTACATTATGAGGGTGCTATCAGAACCGCAAGACACGCTTATGATGTTGTTTCAGGTATGTATACGAGAGTACATCAGATTACCGAAATTGCTGAATATGATTATCCCGTTGATTATTTGGGCAAGCCTTATTTTCTTTGTGAATACTGTCATGCTATGGGTGTGGGTCCCGGTTCTTTGCAGGAATATATGGATACATTCTATAAATATGACAATCTTATGGGCGGCTGTATTTGGGAATGGGCTGACCATGCGGCATATTACGGTAACGGTGTTAATATGTATACCTACGGCGGTGACCACGAAGAAGAAATTCATGACGGTAATTTCTGCTGTGACGGACTTGTTTTTCCCGACAGAGAATTTTCAACCGGTGCTTTGAATGTTAAGGTGCTTTACAGACCTGTTCTTGCAAAGCATATCTGCAAAAATATATTTGAATTTACAAATACAAACAGATTTAAGACTTCCGGTTATCTTGATATAAACTGGACTTTGTTCAAAAACGGTTATGAAATTGACAACGGCAAATTAAAGCTCAATATTTTGCCAAAGGATACCTGTCAGATTGCTTTGCCCGTAAGCTTCGACAAATCCGCCGATTATCATATTAATTTTACTTATTTTGACGGTGAATTTGAGGTTGCAACGGAACAAGTTGCACTGAATGAAAAGCTCTTTGAGGTTGAAATTTCCGAAGGTAAAAGCTTAAAGCTTGAAGAAAATACAAAATTTATTAAGGTTAAATTTGACAGAGGTTATGTTCTGTTTAATAAGTCGAACGGAAAACTGCAAACTTACAAAGTTTCCAAGTACAATCTTATTAATCCCACTCCCGTAAACGGTAAAAAAGGTATTGAGAATAATATTTACCGTGCCTTGCTTGATAATGATAAAATCCACATTAACGATTGGCTCAATGTAAACAACTTCAAAATTGTATCAGATTCAGTTACAGCCACAAAAAAAGATACATCGGTTGAGGTTACGGCTCAGAGAAGATTTGTTTTCAACAGAAAAACATATTTTTCTGTCAAGAATACTTACGCTGTAACTGCTAACGGTGTAATTGAGGTAAAATCCACACTCTGTCAGGAAAATGATGACTTTCCTATGGAGAGGCTTCAGCGTGTCGGTATGCGTTTTGAAATGCCCCGGGAGTTTGATAATGTTGAATTTTACGGCAGAGGTCCGAGAGAAGCACTCAATGACTTTCTTGCACACTCACCCGTGGGAATTTACAATGCAAAGGTCAGTGATATGACCGAGCCTTATGTTAAGCCGCAGGACAACTCCAATCACTGCGACACGAGGTATTTCAAGGTAACTGACAACGAAGGAAACGGTCTTACGGTTTGTGGTGAAAAGAATTATCTCTCTTTCAGTATTCACAACTATACACAGGAATTGCTCAATAATGCAAAACACCGTGAAGATGTAGTTGACGAAGGCACAACAGCCGTAAGTATTGACGGCTATTACAGGGGAACCGGCTCCGGCAGCTGCGGTCCCGCCACGCTTAATCAGTACCGTGTACCGGATGAAAAAGAGGTAACATTCAGTTTTAAATTAATACCTTTGATAAAATAACTTATATCAGTTTTAATTTAGCTGTTCCTGTTCATTTTGCAAAAAAGCGAGTCTATGCACTGAAAAATTGTGCGATGGATTCGCTTTTACTGATTTTCATAAACGGTTACCTTTACAAATGTTTTTGACTGTGATATCATATAATAAGTTATTATAGATTAACAATTATTTTTATTTTTTCAGAATAACAGTTTAAAATATTAGAGGGGAAATAATATGCAGATTAAAAAGACAGTTTCACTGATATTGCTGATTTTGATATTTGCATCAGTGCTTTGTTCCTGTTCAAATCAGACACAGAGTTCCGGTTTAAATACCAATAATTTTGACGGTAAAAAAATAGGAGTTATTACGGGTTCAATTCACGATGCAGTTGCAAACAAAAATTTAGAAAATCCGACTATCAATTATTATAATGCAACTGCCGATTTAGCATTGGCTCTTGACACAGGGAAAATTGATGCCTATATCGTTGATGAACCGGTGGGTCGTATTCTTTTAAATAAATATCCAGATCAAAAAGTTGTAAAGTGGTTTTCAAACGAGAACTATGCTTTCGGTTTTAAAAAAGGCGATAAAAAAAGCTCAATTATCCATCGTCAGATGAATGAGTTTCTAAAAAAATATAAACACAAAGGTATTTTAGATGCATTGGATGCAAAGTGGTTCGGTTCAATCGAAAGTGCAAAGACCGTTGAAATGGGTGGACTGACTGCCCAAAACGGCACACTCACTTTTGCAACAAGTACAGATATAGGTGCCCCGTTTGCCTATGTCAAGGATAATAAGTATGTGGGTTACGATGTAGATATAGCCGTAAGATTCTGCCGTGAATACGGCTACGGAATAAATATTGTAAACAGCAATTTTGAAGGAATGCTTTCGTCCTTAACCAGCGGAAAGAGTGACTTCTGTGCGGCTTGCATTACAGTTACCCCCGAAAGAAGCGAAAGTATGCTGTTTTCCGATGCGAATTATGTGGGTGGTACTGTGCTTATTATAAAGGATAGCAGTGCTGAGCAGAATATAACATCCACAGATCAGTTGGCAGGTACAAAGTTAGGTATTCAGACGGGTGTAGCGTATGACAGTGTGGCGGCTAAGCTTTTACCGAAAAGCGAGATAGTATATTATAATACCGGTTCCGATCTTGCGGTTGCCCTGGAAAAAAATAAAGTCAAATCTTATTTGATAGATGAACCGATAGCGCGTATGATGTTCAGAGAATATCCGTCACAAAAAATATTGACAATACTCGAAGAAGAATCCTACGCTTGGGTAATGTCTAAATCCAAGCCTGCAAGTAAAAAACTTTGCAACGAAGTAAACGAGTTTTTTGAAAAATGTCGGATGGACGGAACTTTTGAAGAAATAGACTCAATATGGTTTGGTACTGATACAGCCAAGCAAAAAGTAGATTATAGCGGTCTTACTGCAAAAAACGGCACTCTTACAATGGCAATATGCACATCTGTCGGAAAACCGTTTTGCTATATGCAGGATAACAAATATGCCAGTTATGATTTGGATTTTGCCGTAAGATTCTGCCGTGAATACGGTTACGGATTAAAAATAACGGATTATGATGTTCCGGGACTCTTCAGTTGTCTTGCAGCCGGTAAATGTGATTTTGCCGCTTGCTGTATTTCAATAACTCCTGAGCGTCAGGAAACAATGCTTTTTACAGAACCGAATTATAAAGGCGGTATTGCAGTTGTTGTCAACAACGCAAATGATATTGAAAGTGAGAAACCCGGTTTTTTTGCTTCGATTAAAGACAGCTTTAATAAAACATTCATCAGAGAAAACCGTTATCAGCTTTTCCTTTCCGGTATAGGTATAACAGTGCTTATAGTGGTATTGTCATTAATATTCGGAACGGTTATCGGATTTTTGATGTATCTCATATACTACCGTACCGGCAAAATATTCCGTACTGCGGTAAATATTCTTATGCGAATAACGGAAAATACACCGATTGTCGTAATTTTGATGATACTTTACTATATTATCTTCGGACGGGTTGATATAAGCGGTGTATTTGTTTCCATAGTCGGATTCACTTTGATTTTCACCGGCTCGGTAATCGGAGTTATGAATGTAGGTGTCGGTGCTGTCGATGCGGGTCAGAGGGAAGCCGCACTTGCACTGGGTTATACGGAAAATAAAACTTTTATGAGGATAATTCTTCCTCAGGCGGCAGTACATTTCCTGCCCGGATATAAGAATGCAATAGTACAGCTTATAAAGGGTACCGCTATCGTAGGATATATTGCAGTACAAGACCTTACAAAGATTAGTGATATTATCAGAAGCAGAACCTATGAAGCCTTCTTCCCCCTTATTGTTACCGCAATAATTTATTTCCTTATGGCAGTTGTTATGTCATATTTGGTAAAATGCATAGAAATCCGTATCAATCCCGCATCACGGAAAAAAATCAAGCTTTTGAAAGGGGTAAAAACGAAATGATAGAAGTTAAAAATCTTCGTAAAGAGTACCCCAATGTAACTCCGATAAAGGATTTGAGCGTAACAATAAATGACGGGGATATTATTTCCGTCATTGGTCCGTCCGGCACGGGAAAATCAACTTTTATTCGTTGCTTAAATCGTCTTGAAACACCTACTTCGGGAAGTATCACCGTTGACGGTATCTGTGTTACCGACAAGAAATGCAACCTCAGCGCCGTCCGGAAAAAAATGGGTATGGTGTTCCAGTCATTTAATCTTTTCGGAAATCTTTCGGTTATTGAAAATATAATGGTACCGCAGATAGACCTCCTCGGAACGGACAAACAAACGGCATACGATAAATCAATGGAGCTGTTAAAACTTGTCGGGCTTGAAAGCAGAGCGATGCAATATCCCGATATGCTTTCCGGCGGTCAGAAACAGCGTGTCGCAATAGCGAGGACACTTTCCACCGATCCCGATATTATACTTTTTGATGAACCGACAAGCGCCCTTGACCCCACTATGGTGGGAGAAGTACAATCAGTAATACGCCGACTTGCAGAAATGGGCAAAACAATGATAATTGTTACCCACGAAATGAAATTTGCAAAGGAAGTCAGTAACCGTGTTCTGTTCCTCACAAACGGAGGAATATATGAGGACGGCACACCCGAGCAAATATTTGAGCATCCGCAAAAAGAGTTGACACGGCGTTTTATCCGACAGCTTAAAGTTTATGAAAATATACCGGAAGAAAACGGATTTGATTTTCCTGCGATTATAAATGATATTGAGCAGTTCTGTATCTCAAACCGCGTACCGTATGAGCTTATCGGAAAGGTAATTTCGGCAACCGAAGAACTGACAATGCAGTTAATTCTTCCCAATATCGAAGAAAGAAAAATCAATGTCAGCGTAGAATACGATGACAAAAAAATTGCGTTGTATGCTAAATTCCGTTACGGCGGAGAAAAGCTCAACCCGATGTCAGGCAATAATAGTGTCGCTATTGCCATTCTTAATAAACGGTGTACCGAGATAGAATATAATACACCTGAAAACGAAGCATACACAAACGAAGTTATCCTTCATATTAAATAATACAATTGAAAAACCGAAACGATCCGTATTGTGACCGTTTCGGTTTTGTTTAATGTATGACTGCTCAAAATAATGATTGATTATTTCTTAAAATTATTGTATAATTATTTTATGTATTAATTTTCGGAGGTTTTGTTATGTCAATTCTTGTTACAGGGGGAGCAGGATATATAGGCTCTCACACCTGCGTTGAGTTATTAAATGCAGGACATGATATTGTTATACTTGATAATTTCTATAACAGTAAAAGCGAAAGCCTGAAAAGGATAAAAGAAATTACAAACAAGGATTTTAAATTTTATGAGGGCGATATTCGTGACAGAAAATTGCTCGATGAAATACTTAAAAATGAAGATATTACCGCTGTAATTCACTTTGCCGGATTAAAGGCTGTGGGTGAGTCCTGCCGACTTCCGCTTGAATATTACGATAACAACATCGGCGGCACAATCACTTTACTTGAAGCCATGAGAGATGCCGATGTCAAAAAAATTGTTTTTAGCTCCTCTGCTACGGTTTACGGTACAAACGGTGTTTCACCATTGAAAGAGGATGCAAATGTTGGCGGTACAACCAACCCTTACGGTACTACAAAGCTTTATATTGAAACAATTTTAACCGATTTATACAAGTCCGATAACGATTGGAGCATTTGTATATTGAGATATTTCAACCCCATCGGCGCTCACAAAAGCGGTAAAATCGGTGAAAACCCCAACGGTATTCCCAACAATCTTATGCCATACATCACACAGGTTGCTGTGGGTAAGCTCGACCGTCTCAATGTTTTCGGCAACGATTATGACACCCACGACGGAACGGGTGTAAGGGATTATATCCATGTTGTTGATTTGGCGTTGGGTCACATCTGCGCTGTAAACAAGGTTGCAGATGACAAGGGATTGTTTATTTATAATTTAGGTACAGGTAACGGTTACAGCGTTCTTGACATTGTAAAAGCCTTTGAAAAGGCAAGCGGTAAGGAAATAAAATATGTTATTGCTCCGCGCAGGGACGGCGATATTGCCACCTGTTATTCCGATCCCTCAAAGGCAAAGGCAGAGCTTAACTGGACGGCAAAAAGAGGACTTGACGAAATGTGTGAGGATTCCTGGCGTTGGCAAAGTCAGAATCCCAACGGTTTTTAAGGATAGATAATGGAATTTATTGAAAACAGCGTTGCTCCCGAAAGAGCAATACTTATTTGTGTGAACACAGGTGAATATGATCCGGAATCTTCTTTGGATGAACTGGAAGAGCTTTCTAAAACAGCCGGAGCAGAGGTAATTGCAAGGGTTGTACAGAACAAGGACAAACCCGACCCGGCAACCTATTTAGGCTCAGGCAGATTACTTGAAATAAAAAACTACTGCGAAGCAAACGAAATTGACCTGATGATATTTGACAGCGAGCTGTCACCCTCTCAGCAGAGAAATATTGAAAAAATCTGCGACATTAAGGTTATCGACCGTACAACATTGATACTTGATATTTTTGCCGGCAGAGCAAAATCCGGTGAGGGTAAATTGCAGGTAGAATTAGCCCAGCTTAAATATTCTTTGCCGAGATTATCGGGACAAGGTACGGCGCTTTCCCGTTTAGGCGGCGGTATCGGCACAAGAGGTCCGGGCGAAACAAAGCTTGAAAGCGACAAAAGGCACATCCGCAGGAGAATACACTCCCTGGAAGAAGAGCTTGAAAAGCTTGAAAAGCGCAGAGAAAACCACCGCAAACGCAGAGAAAAAGACAGGGTCGAAACCGTTGCCATTGTAGGTTACACCAACGCAGGAAAATCAACCCTGATGAATGCTTTAACGGATGCCGGTGTACTTGCGGAAAACAAGCTCTTTGCAACACTTGACCCAACTTCGAGAGCTTTGATTTTACCTGACGGCAGGAATGTTATGCTCATTGATACGGTAGGACTTGTGAGAAGATTGCCCCACCACCTTGTGGAAGCGTTTAAATCTACTTTGGAGGAAGCAGTAAGCGCCACACTCATACTAAATGTATGCGACATAAGCTCCGATGAATATGCAGAGCAGTTGCAGGTTACGGAGGATTTACTGCACGAATTAGGTTGTGAAAACAAACCTATTATTTCCGTGCTTAACAAATGCGATGCGGTAAGTATTATGGAAAATGTTCCGGTTATCGGAACGGCAGTTAAAATTTCCGCTTTGAAAAAACAGGGACTTGACGAGTTGTTGAATAAAATCGCCTCTACCCTGCCACCTACCAGAAAACAGGTTGAACTGCTTTTCCCGTATTCTGAGGGCGGTTTGGCGGCAAAGGTAAGAAGTGACGGAATTGTAAGTAATGAGGAATACAGGGCAGACGGAATATATATGAAAGCTGTCTGTAATGTGGAATTTCTTGATAAAATACAGGAATATATCATTGAAACGCAAACGGAGAATTAAAAAATGATTTTTGCTAACCATGCACACACCTTTCCCGATGAAATAAGACCGGATGCATCTGTTGATGCTTTAAAAAAATATATGGACGACTGCGGTATTGACAAGGCTGTTGCCTTTGCCTGTTTCCCTAAATTAGTCAACCGGGAAATTGACTGCAATAGGTATTTATATGACAAGATTAAAAATGACCCTGATTTGGTAGGCTTCGGCACAATTGATTTTCAGCTTTTTCATTTTGAAGACCAAATCGAACAAATTGCAGAATACGGCTTCAAGGGCGTCAAAATTCACCCTCAGGCTCAGGATATAAAAATTGACGGTGACAGAGCTTTCAGAGCGTATAAAAAATGTGAAGAATTAGGTTTGTTTATTTCTTTTCATTCGGGTATT
>JAZUIT010000243.1:0-3298 GCA_045642385.1 Acutalibacteraceae bacterium | reverse complement strand
TTAACTTATCCGCTGAATCTACCTTAATATTTGCGCTATCAAGTGCATCGGCTACACTTCCGTGAGCAATAACACTGACAGCCGCCTTATTTCCGTCAACAACAGTAACGGAATTTCTTGTTATAACTGTGATAGAACCGGGTGTAAAAGCCTTATAAGCGGATGTATCAACAAGGTCATATTTGCCTATTTCAACACCTGCCTGAGATAAAACACCGTTTGCGGTGGTACGAACTGTACTGACAGTTGTAGTCTTTCCGTCAACTGTAACATCAACCGTGTATGCTGTGGTCGCAACAGCTATCAAAGATGTTGCACATATAGCAACTACAAGTATTACGGCAATTATACTCAGTCTGAACTTTTTAATTTTTTCAGACCATGAAAGAATTGTCTTACTCATTTTTTATATAACTCCTAACGTTTGACATTTGTCTGTAATTTTTTGTAACCAACTGTTCCGAAATAACAGTTTTTCTCGTCAACGATTAGTATTATATATATTTAAGACTATTTTGTCAAATTACAAATTATACTAAATTTGTGCAGTTATACAAATAAAAAATCTATATATAGTATATCACGATAGCAACATACTATATATAGAATATATTCATATTAAAACAGCTTTACCGTAATAAAGAATTTGTGCATATCGTAAAAAGTTACAAATTGGTGTCAAACTGTTACACTTTGCAATAATTATCAATAGCTTTACTTAAAAATTCTGCTGTACCCTCCCCGGCAGTGGTATTAATATTGTTTTTGAACCGTTCATCAGCCACATACATCTGACCCAAACCGGCTAAAATTTCATCTGTACAGGTGTAAAAGTTATCATTGATATACTTTTGTAACCCTTTTACCGCATTTTGAATTTCTTCACAGTCCGGCGGCAGAGCTTTTAATTTGCCGAATTGAGCTATTATCGCCATCATACCGTCATTTGCATTTTCGGGAATTTTTCTCCCGGAAAATTCTTTGTATGCCTGCGTGTCACCCCAACGGTCTTTTACCTCTTGTGCATATTTTTCTATTTCCTTCTTATCAAATGCAGAAAAATCCATTGATATACTCCTCTTTTCTATTATATTATCTGCCAATAAAATAATCCTGTCAATCCGTTTTCTCTGTAAAATCAGCATATTTTTCTGTTGCTTTACTGCCGTCATCAAATCAAAATCCGGATTTTCAATAATCATTTTAATTTCTTTTAATGAAAACTCCAAATGCTTATACAATAATATAGATTGTAACCTTTCCATTGCTTCGTCATCATATAATCTGTAACCGGCATCTGTTATTTTTGTAGGTTTCAACAGTCCTATACTGTCATAATAATGAAGTGTGCGTACGCTTACACCTGAAATTCTGCTGACTTCCTTAACGGTTTTCATGTTCTCACCTCCTGACAAATATATTATATAGTATAACGCAGGGTGAGAGTCAAGAGTTTTTAAAATTTTCTTTCTATCTGTTTTATCTGCAAAAGCAAATGCAAAAACAATGGTAATGAAAAGCCAACCCCCTATATTGTACGAATCGTTATTAAAAAAACGCAGAGAACATTTTTTACAATGTCCTCTGTGTAAAAAATACTGATATCAGACTCTCTCGTCTTTTTTAATAAGCTTTGTGATTTTGATATTCTGCAAAGCATCAAACGGATAGGAGAATATTTTTTGTGACAGAACATAGGTGGCTATAATTGCAATAGCAATAACTACAAGGTGTCCCCACCAGGTATCAAGACCGTTACAAACGGTAACCAGTGTCTGCTTCCACCATATACCGCTGTTATCCCACTTACCGCTGTTAACTTTTCCGACAACAACATATTCAATGATATAAAACAGTCTGTGTAAAATATAAACCTGCAAAGTCTTTGCGCCGTATTTTGTAAACCATGTCTTTTTTCTCGGTACAAGCGAGAACACACAGGCGCCTAAGGCTACGGCAAAAACATAGAACAAAGCTCTTGCAGCCCAACGCAGAACAAAGGGCCATTTGCCGACATATTTAATTATAACATATCTGTAATTGCAGGTAATAAGCTTTGAGTCAATATACGGTGCCGCAAATATAAGCAGCACAAAAACAGATACAATAATAATTACTGCGGCTGTTCTGAATTTTTTATTGAAAAGCTTGCTGATATTTTCTTCGGTGCAGTAATATCCGCCTAAGAAGAACGGGAAATGCACAATAACTCTTGAAATAGCAAGGATATTTTCCGCATTGGTGTCATAGCCGATTAACAGACCGCAGGCAATTGCGATAGGAAGCATAAACTGCGGTTTTATTTTATCAATTACCGGCAAAGCCAAATACCACAGGAACAGACATTGTAAAAACCACAATGACTGTCTTGCGGAAACAAAGCTCAAAGTAACATTTGCTCTTTCAATAAATATTTCACAGCATACAACAAAAATCTGAGCCGCAAAATACAATATTAAATATGTTGCCGGGCGTTGAACTTTAATAATACCGTTTTTCTTAATATAACTCTTTGCAAAAAATCCGGAAATGAAAATCAATGCCGGCATATGAAAAGTATTTATCAATTCCCACAACGGTAAAAGCATATTATCCGGCTTTTTAAACGGGGAAATAAAATGTGCAATTACCACAAGGGTAATTAAAATAAACTTAGCGTTGTCAAAAAAATACTTTCTGCCTTTGGCATCCTGATAGGGGTTTTCCGTCAACGGTGTTTTTACTGTTTCGGACATTAGTTTTCCTCCTCATACTTACTGAATACCTGTTTTTCAATTTCTTCAACCGACATATTTTTATATTTACCTAAATCATATCTATATACAAAGTGGTGGGATTTTCTCAGGGTTTCCGGAGGCATTTTCATATAATTACCGAAATGGCAGATAAGATAGTCCTCCCAATGGCTCATTGTAGGCCACATATGACCCTCAAATTCCATCATAACCGGTTCGCCCCAGTATTCTACCGGGAAACGCTCCTGCTCATAGGTATAGATACTTGCCGGTAAGCATACCCATGTGGAGGTTTTGTTGCAGTCATATTTTGTTGCCCAGCTGTGCCAACGCCATTTAATAAACCATCGAGGCGTCATTTTACAAATTAAACGCTTTACATAATTTTTAAGGTTAGCTTTTTTGAACACAAGTACCGGCATTCTGCGAGCCTGTTCAAGCATTGCGGTTCTCCAGAATTTACATTTTCTTTCGTGCTGTAACCTTAAATTATCATCATCGGGACAGCCCTCCAAGGCTAAGATATCAAGGAAAATACCGCCCTTTCTCCAATAAGTATCAAA
>JAZUIT010000242.1:0-5066 GCA_045642385.1 Acutalibacteraceae bacterium | reverse complement strand
CAATTAAAATTAGCTCAAAATCAGCGAAGCTTTGACTTAAAATTCTATCAATGCACCTGCTAAGATACTTTGATGAATTATATACAGGAACAATTATGCTTACTATAGCCATAGCAATTCGCTCCTTATTATATTCTACTTATATCTTCAAATTTCATATTACCCCAATTTGCATGAACCCACTTGATGCCAACTTTATTTTCAAGATCCCGAATTTCAAAATTAAATGCTGGATAAATGGCATCTACGTCAATAAATCCACCGAATTCATTTACCTCATATAAAACAAGACATACATTATACTCTCCTGTGAGCAATCCATTTAGGTTCATTTCAAAAGTATACTCTGTATCTGATTCTGGAAGTGTATTAGCAAAAGCTTGAACCATAGTTGCACCTACAGGGGTTCTTTCTTTTGTTCTAAATTCAGCACGAAG
Organism: Acutalibacteraceae bacterium; assembly: GCA_045642385.1. GTDB lineage: Bacteria > Bacillota > Clostridia > Oscillospirales > Acutalibacteraceae > RGIG2945. Next base: position 4,629 of record JAZUIT010000242.1, on the reverse strand, counting down.
GCTTAAATCGGTTAGCTTTTCATATGAATGAATGTTAATTTTAAATTTTATTGGTTCATTAAAATCATAAACCGGAACAACTTTGTCGAGCAATGTCAAATGTGTGATTTTTCCAATGGGATTTTTAGGAAGATGTTCCATACGCTTATCTCTCATATCGAAATCAACATTTTCGTTTTTTTCAGAGTCATTCATGTATATTCCGATGGCCGTTTCTACATTGCCGTCAAATATGACTGTTCCATGATCAAGAACAACACATCTGTCACAAAGCTGCCGGATGGTACTCATATTGTGTGAAACATAGAGAACGGTTTTCCCTTCTTGAGTTGCGGCGTATTTCATTTTATCAAGACTTTTCTTTTGAAAAGCCATATCGCCGACAGCAAGCACCTCATCCATTATCATAATTTCGGAATCAAGGTGGGCAGCAACTGAGAAAGCAAGCTTGACATACATTCCGCTTGAATATCTTTTGACCGGGGTATCAATGAACTTTTCCATTTCTGCAAATTCAACTATCTGATCAAATTTGCTGTCAATTTCTGCTTTGGTCATGCCGAGAATGGCACCGTTCATATAAACATTTTCACGCCCTGTAAGCTCCGGATGAAATCCCGTTCCGACTTCAAGCATCGAGGCGATTCTGCCGTTTATACAGATCCTGCCTTCCGTAGGAGCCGTAACTCTTGACAGAAGTTTAAGAAGGGTCGATTTTCCTGCGCCGTTGTGTCCGATGATACCAACTGCTTCACCTTTTTTTACATCAAATGACACGCCGTCTAAGGCAAGAAATTTTTCGTTTTTGTGATAAGCTGCTTCCGAACCGATTTTTGAATTCGGATCCTCAAGACCTTTCCTTCGGGCCATAAAGGACTGGAGATCACCTTTAAGCGTACCGCCGCCAATGGCGCCTAACCTATATACTTTTTTTACATTTTCTATTTTCAATGCCAATTCGCTCATATTTTTACCTCATCACACCGTATCCATAAATGTTTTTTCAACTCTGCTGAACAGCAGTACGCCTACGAACAGGATCGCCAATGTTGTGATCCAGCTTATGCCCCACATTCCGGGCCTGAACTGAGCGGCCGCTTCGCCGAGAAAACCGAATCTGATCGTCTCGATCATCGGGCAAACAGGATTGCACCAATAAATGAAATCCCATTTTGAACCCTTGAACATATCGGCGGCATAAGCCACGGGTGAAGCATACATCCAAAGCTGCACGCCGAATGAAACAAGCATTGCAAGATCTCTGTATTTTGTGGTCAGAGCCGAAATGATGATGCCGCAGCCGAGGGCAAGAAGCGCCATTTCAATAACCATAACGGGCATCAGAACTATCTGCCAGCCCGGGTGCATTGAATATCCCGGAACAAAAAGGAAAATGACCCATGCCACAAGGAAGAACGTGAACTGAATGGCGAGAGATATCAGATTCGTCATGACCGTCGATATGGGCAGAACCAGACGCGGAAAATATACCTTTCCGAAAATGCCCGAATTTGCCGTAAAGGTATGGCTGACCATTGAAAGTGATGATGAAAAATACTGCCAGAACACATTTCCGCAAAGGTAATAAACGAAGCTGTTTACTCCTCCGGGAGCAAGTCCCGCAATATTGCCGAAAACAAGTGTAAACACAACAGTCGTCAAAAGAGGCTGAATGATCGCCCATGCGGGGCCGAGAATCGTCTGCTTATACTGAGACACAAAATTCCTTTTGACAAAAAGGATCATAAGGTCTTTATAGTGCATCAGATTTTTAACATCTATGTCGAACCAGCCGTTTCTCGGTTCAACGATTGTGTCAAACTGCTGATCGTCAGACTGTATTTCGTTATTTTTTTTCACATTAGCACCTCAACTTTTCTTTTCTGTCCTGCTTGATTCTATCACTTTCGCCGGAATACCTACAATCGTGCAGTTACTGTTAAAAGATTTGGTAACGACAGCGTTTGCGCCGACGATCACATTATTTCCCAAAGATACATTTCCGATTACTTTTGCTCCTATACCAAGGTCAAGTCCATCACCAATTTCAGGAGCGTTTCCTGGAGTTCCGTTATTTCCTATACAGTTTCCACCATGGAGCAAAGCATCAGACCCTATTTTTGCATTTTCATTGATAATGATTTCACCATGATGAGCAATGGAAAGCCCGGGACCAAAACAGTTTCTCGGTATTTTAAACCCAAGCTTATTACCTAGAATATTCTTTTTTCTGAAATAATACAGATACATAACCTTTCCGAGCATATCTTTCCGAACATTGAAATAGTATTCTTCTTTTCTTAGATATACCAAATACTCTTTGATTTTATATGCCGGATCCTGCATTATTCTTCTAATTATTTTCTCCCGTGAATCATAATCATGGTAAAATTGCATATCGCGTTCTATGTATTCTGCTAAATCTTTTTTACTCTCTATCATTTAATAATCTCCCCGCAATTAAACCATCTTACATAATCAAAATCGTCAAGCCATCTGCGCTTGAAAAAGCCGGGCTTGTCATCAGACAGTATTCCGACCTCACCATCGTTTTCAAATTCTTTTATATAAAACACAGACTTAAATTCCGGATAAGGTTTATGAGTGAAAATCACCTTGTTCTTATACGGAAGAGCATCAAACTCGGCAATATGCTCATATGTGCATCCGTTTTTATCTGTCATCATAATGAAAAGATTGTTGAAATCAACTCTTTTGGAACGCTCTGTCCATTTGCTTTCTGCTTCCGCAAATGTATTATAATGCATAAAATAAATGCTGATATCATCAATTTTCCCTACAGGGAATGGCAAATCTGAATCGATTTTCACAGGCTTTTTATTAAGATACCTGCCCGGATCTTTAAGGAATTTAAGATAATCTTCTGCCTCTATATATAAATTTACGGTCGGGCTGTTATATCTGCATTTCATATCGTGAAGGATCATCGCGCCGTTGCAGTTCGAAGCAAGCACTGACGGCGTTTTATTTTTCAGTTTTGTTCTCTTAAGGGCGAGATACAGCCTTCTTTCGGCTCTTCTCGCAAAATCAACTGCACCCATAGTTCACCTTTTCAACAGTTTTGATGCTGCTTTGAATAATTTATTATTCCTGATCTTTTCATATTTCTCCGCCGTTGAAGCTGCATATTCAAACACCTCGGGAACAAACGGATCATCGATTTCAAAGCCGTTTTCGTTGAGCCATTTCACATCGACGCACGAGGCGGCTCTGATAAGCAGTCCGAGCATTTCGTTCCGGTTTTCATCATACAGATTCTGTATCGCCATAAATGATGCATCTTTGTTCAGCCTCTGAGCAGACAGATAATGAAGCTTCGGCAGGTCATTTTCTCTCGATGCCTTGAGGTTATCCATAAGGCCGCAAAGGAAATCTTCGGTTTTTGATATCGTATATTTTGCCGCACTCGGGAGCTGTCGGTAGCAGTAGCTTTCGATATCGACGGCATAGAATTCCCCGGCAAGTATCATTGCATTAACGAAGAACGGCGGATCCTGAAAGCGCTTGTACGGAGGGAAAAAGCAATTATTATCAATCAGCATTTTTCTGTTGTAAATATACTGCCAATACCCGTAATCGTATCCGAAGCTTTTGTATTCCGTTTTTCCTTTTGACCCGAATGAAATTCCGTGCTCAACAATCGCTTCGGAATTTCTTTTGATTGAACCATCTTCAAAAAGCATGATTTTTCTGCCACCGGCAATCTTTACATTATTTTCAACTGCGGCATTATAAAGCTTTTCAAGCACATCAGATGAAGGATAATAATCATCGGAATCCATAAACGCGATGAAGTCGCCCGCTGCCGCTCTCATACCGTCGTTGCGGGCTTTTCCGACGCCTTCATTTTCTTTATCAATGATAATAACCCTGCCGTCTTTTGCGGCATAATCCTTTAATATAGAAAGGGAATTATCCGGTGAGCCGTCATTAATGCAGATAATTTCAATATCCGTCAGAGTTTGTCCAATAACGCTGTCAAGGCACTCCGGCAGATACTTTTCAACATTGCAAACCGGGATAATAATACTGATTTTTGCCATATATCTTATCTCCTATATCAGTTGTATCACTTTTTCATTTTTTCTTTTATTTCTGATGTTGACACACCTTTTGTATATGGCAAATATTCAATTGATACTCCTAATTCAGAAAACTGTTTTTCTGTCATAATATATCTTTCTGAACCTTTCCAATCATCACCTGAAAATAGAACATCAAATTTATACTTTTGAAGTGCTAACAGCTTATCATTTGTGACTTCCGAATTTATTATATGAACTTCATCAACAACCTTTAATGCATTAACAAGTCTTGATCTGTCAAATTCATTGATTACAGGTTCTTTATGCTTAATATTTTTAACATAATCGTCATCACATATTCCAACTATCAAATAGTCGCATAACTCCTTACATCTCTCAAACAAATTGAGATGACCAACATGTAATAAATCATAAACGCCACATGTGTAGCCAACTTTATATTTTTTCAATATCATCCATCTCCTTAATCACTACATCAGAATAATCTTGGATGTGTGAGCTTACAATTGGCGTCATATAGTTATTTCCGAAATGGCCTCTTAAATAAGCGTCATAATCAGCA
>JAZUIT010000241.1:0-6115 GCA_045642385.1 Acutalibacteraceae bacterium | reverse complement strand
GATAGCTGATACCGGATGGTATGCCGTTTGCCCTGAGAAGTGCAGACAGAAGACAGGATTTTGTCCAGCAAATACCCGTTTTGTTTATTAATACTTCGCTTGCTTTACGGGACACGGTTTCCGCTTTTATATCCCACGAATGCGGTATTTCATCTCTGACGAAATTATACGCATTTTCTATATAATCCAAAGCCAATACGGATTTTTGTTTTAAGTTATTTACCTTTTCCTGAATTATCGAATTACTGTAATCAATACAATAGATTTCTTTTAAATATTCTTCGTACATTTATAATACCTTTAAGACAGGGGTTTTCTAAAATCATATACCCATTCTACGAATAACGAAAAATCGAACAAACAACGGAACAATTAAAACAATTAATCCCAACAAAAGAATTTGTTTTCCTTTCACATCAAGGATTTTTATTTTTTCTTCGCCAAACATTACCGTAAGTGCAATTCCGGTCTCAAAAATTAATGCACCGGCAACGGCAATTCCACATAATACTCCTAAAAAAGTACTCATTATTTATCCCCTTTGTTCAATTTGATTTTTCTTTTTATTTTTCCGTCAAACAGTTTTTCAAAATCTTCAAAAGTTCCCTGTGTAAGCAAACTCTTTTGACAAACAACATTTCCATTCAAATTTCCCATTGGGAACGCTATAAAATAAAAATCCCCATAATCATAAATATGTTTTGCCAATTTGATTGGTTTACTTGTGGTATCAGTATCTGTAATGTAAACCATTTTATCATCTTCAAAATACACTCTTTTCGGAATTGTTTTCTTATTTATCTTTGGAATGTGAAGAAGACAAACCATTATCATAACATACGCAAAAATTGCTCCATAGGCGTAAAGTATGGAAGCGGACTGAAAATATCTTGTCAGCATATAAACCAACGGAAAAACACCGACAAAACCAAAAATAACAGCACACTGTATGTAATGTACAAGTTTTCTAAAATAAAATTTTCTCGATTTTTCTGTAAGATACCCGTTGAATTCAATCATTTTTTTCACCTTTCTTATGTTTAGCAATAAAAGCAAAAATTACAATCGTTTGTAAAACAGTGGACGGTTCTGTAAAAAGCAGGATATAGAACCGTCCACTGTTTTATTATTTTGAAGTAAATCTGATTTTATAAGAATCCTTTTCAGCTTTTATTACCTTAGCGAAAATTTTGCTTTCAAACTCAATGCTGATATTATCGTATACGGATAATTCCACATCCGTTTTTATTATTGCTTCCTTTGTGGATTTTGCCGTAATAATTCCCGTGTTCGGTTTATCCGAGGTGTGCTTGCCGTCAAGCGTATAGAATGTTATTTCTTCGGGTTGTTCAAGTGTTTTCAGCGGTTCGGTTTCAAGGCTGTATTGTAAGTTATACTCACCGCCTATACCCGTTATCCTCGATAAAACAATAGGCTTATCCACACCCTTTGGCTTAACGGTAAATTCTTCCTCCACTGTAAGCTCTTCTAAAATATTCTTTTTAGTGGTGGGGGATATTATTATCTGTCCGCCTGTGGTGTAGCTTTCAATTCTGCCGCAGAGATTAACATTACTGCCGCATACGCCGTACTTTGTGCGTTTTTCGCTTCCGATATTTCCGACAATTACATCACCTGTATTGATGCCTATACCCATTTCAAGTCGGGGATAGCCATTTTCGTCATTCCAGACATTTATGCCGTCCATTTTTGACTGCATTTCTATTGCGGCGGCTACTGCCTGGGAGGCGTTTATATCGGATTCCACGGGTGCGCCGAATATGGCTAAAATGCCGTCACCGATAAACTCGATTATTGTACCGCTGTACTTTTGGATTACCTCCGTCATTTCACCTAAATAGTGATTGAGCATTGCGACCAGGTCGTGAGCGTTCATTTTTTCGCTCATAGCCGTAAAACCTCTTAAATCGCTCATCAGTACGGTAAGCTCTTTTTTCTTGCCGCCCAATGCCAAACCGTCCGGTTTTTCCAATAATCCTTTAACAATTTCGTCGGACAGATATCTTCCGAATGTGTCATTCAAAAGCTTGTTGCGGATTTCAAGCTTATCATTCAAAGCACGGATTTTTTCCATAGCTTTTACTGCATCTCTTAGCTCGTAAAGCTCGCTGATATCACTTATAACGGCAACAACGGCAACCTTAACGCCGTCATTTTGCAGATATGAAGTTGTAACCGACAAATATTTTTGCTGTGTTCCCGTGAAATACGGTGCTACATCTTTGTGAGCTTTATCGGAGTCATAAACAGAGTCAAGTATAAGCTGATTAAAGTCATCGTTTTCTTCAAACCCAAAAAAAGCGGCGGCAAAAGATTTATTGATAAGCTGTTCTTCTTTTTTTGCAAGTATCGTCAATGCCGCAGGGTTTACATCAACTATTTTTCCGTCAAGACCAATAACCATAAGCCCCTCGGACATATCCCGTATTACACTTTTCCTGATAAAATCTATATTCTCTTTCACAGTATGCCTCCGAATAAATTATGTTCTTTTATAAAATTCAAAGAGCTGACAATATCATCTATTGTATTGACTTCAATAGTCACAGGTGTATTTTTCGGCAAAAAAGCACAAAGCCGGTCGGCTGTAACCCAATCTGTTGTTCCCGAACCGACTGCAATGTGGTCGTCATAAACACCCATATTATCCGACAGATGCAGATATCCGGTTTTATCTCCCAACACATCAAACCATTCTTCAAGAGAAGCTCCGGAATAATTTATATGCCCCAGGTCAAGGCATACCTTGACATTAGGCACTTTTATAAGCTTCATAAGGCTGTCTATCGGCACTGGGTTTATATCGAAGCTGTTTTCAATATAAAAATTCAATGAGCTGTACTTTTTAGCAAGATATGTATAAAACTCTGCTGATTTTTCCGCCCATACTTCCAAATATTTTCCTCTTAAAAACGGGAAACAGGTTGAATGAAATATAACATTTTCAGCAGAACATTCCAAAGCTTTTTTACAGCTTTCCTCATACCTCTTTTTCGATAACTCGGCAATTAATGAATCACCGCTGGCAGGATTTACATCCATAAATACGCCATGGTATGATTTTACTTTTTTGCAAGCCTTATACCACTGAGCTTTGTCATCGGAAACATTGTCAAATGACAGCTCAATGGCTTCAAAAAGAAGCCCTTTACTTTCGGAAAGGGCTTCATAATCAAATCTTTTATTATAGACCGGTTGTATTTGTAACATATTATTTTCCGATTTTTGAAATATCCGTAAGTCTGTATATAAGTTCGTCCTCTATCGGCAATCCTTTTTCTTTGCAGTAAACATAATCAGAAATTGCTTCACATACATTTACATAATCCTTAGTAAGATATCTTACACGCATACTTGTATTACTGAGTATTTTTTTAACTTTTTCAGGCTTATCCTTGAAATACTCATTAAAATCATCTGCTGTGATAACTTCAAGAGTAGTATTTTTAAGGGCAACAGCAGTAGCAGAACGGGGTTTTTTCTCAATCATACCAAGCTCGCCGAAAGTATCATCCTCATAAAGTACGGTAATTTCTTTTTCGTTATCTGTGCTGTAATCCGAATAAATTCCAACCTTACCTGAAATTATATCATACATACAATCTTCAACAGCAGAATTTGAGAATATTACTTCATTCTTTTTAAATTCTTTTCTTGCCATAATACTAATTCTCCTTAATAAAATGTATAGTAATTGAAACGGTAAGCGACTGCACCGTCAGCTAATGTCTGGTTAATCATATCAGCGTACTCAGCATTGAAAGCAATCAATCTTCTGATTTTTCTCAAAAGCTTCTGGCTCTTGGTTGTTTTAGCGTTTTCAGCATCAACATATTCCGTAACGGTAGCACAGGCATCCGCAAATTCAGCGGAAAGCTCACGCAGACGGTTACACAAATTCTGGAAGATGTCAATTATCTTATCGGGATTGTTGTTAAGATAATCGTCAAAATCATCCTTGCCGATAACCGTAACAGTTGTATCTTCAAGTGCTATGGCAGTTGCGGAACGGGGCATGGAATCAATAATTCCCATTTCTCCGAAATATTTACCCTCGCCGAGTTCTGTAAGCTTGGCTTCATTTTCTTCGCCGTAATGTGAATAAATGCCGACCTTACCCGAAACTATATCATACATTGAAAGTTCCAACGTGTTTTCGGCAAATATTACTGAGCCTTTTTCAAAAGTTTTTTTCTCAGTCATTTCAAATACTCCTTTTTCGTAAAATTTTTAAAAAATATCACAATTTTTAAGATTATACCATAATATGAAATAAAATACAAGAGAAATAATATATTTTTATTCATCAAAATCAATATTATCAAAATTAATCATACCGTAGTCGTAGTCATCATCCTCACCGGGGACTTCGGGAACCTCAGCATAAACCTCAAATTTTTTACCCCTCATCCATATTCCGGGAGTAATAAGCGCTGTATATCCGCAGGCGGCAGGGGTAATCCAGTCATGAACCGGTGCTTCGGGCAATCCGTAAGCGGACAACAATGTCATAATAACACCGCCGTGTGTAACAATGGCAGAGGACTTTGTCTGTGAACGCATAACACCCTCCACAATTTTTTCGAAAGTGGAGCAAATCCTATACGCAAAATCTTCGTTACTTTCACCAAACGGCGGTTTAAAATTCGGGTCGCCTGCCAACCATTTGGGAAAAGCGGGATGTTCTTCCAATTCCTCAGCGGTTTTACCCTCAAATTCTCCGAAATTACATTCCTGCAAGCCCTCAATGGCAATGGGGTTTTTGTCGGGGTAAATCATTTTTGCAGTATCCATGCACCTTGAAAGCGGACTTGAAAAAACAGCATCTACCTTCGGGTAATCATATTCATCACACATCTGCTTAATCTGTTTGATGCCTTCTTCGGAAAGAGGCTCATCGGTTCTTCCTATATATCTTCCGTCAATGTTTGAAGCGGTAAGACCGTTTCGTATAAAATGTATTTTGTATGTTTTCATTTATCAGAATCTCCAATACTCTATATTGTGTGCTTACTGATTATTAACAACTAAATTATACACTATACATTAAAAAAAATCAATAAGCTGAAAGCATAATAAATAAGGCACGCGCGGGACAGTTGTGAAAATGTAAAAAAACCTGTTGACAAAGGGAGTTAAAGTGTGATAATATATGTAAGCTGTCTTGAGGGACACGGCAGGAAACGAGCGGGAAGCGGAGACGAAGGCTGTGTGAAAAGACAGAAAAAAATCTGAAAAAATGTCTTGACAAAGCGGATAGAATATGGTAGAATATTTGAGCTTTGGCAGACGAAGTCAGAGTAACGCACCTTGAAAATTAAACAACGACGAAGCGAAGTATAGAGATATACGGACCCTGAAAAAGATTCATTGAGAAGCATTGCAAAGGAAACTTTGGAAGCACAGTAATGAAGGAGAGGGAAGTTTAAGAAGATTTAACCCTAAAAAAACAAATTTTCAAGTCAGAGCTCGAAAGAGACGGACGACGAACTAAGTTATTACACAGAGATGTGAGATAATACAATAATTTAGAGAGTTTGATCCTGGCTCAGGACGAACGCTGGCGGCGTGCCTAACACATGCAAGTCGAACGAAGCATTGAGACGGAAGCCCTCGGGTGGAAGATTCAATGACTTAGTGGCGGACGGGTGAGTAACGCGTGAGCAACCTGCCTTTCGGAGAGGGACAACGTTTGGAAACGGACGCTAATACCTCATGAGATAGTAGTATCGCATGGTATAGCTATTAAAGATTTATCGCCGAAAGATGGGCTCGCGTCCGATTAGATAGTTGGTGAGGTAACGGCTCACCAAGTCGACGATCGGTAGCCGGACTGAGAGGTTGGCCGGCCACATTGGGACTGAGACACGGCCCAGACTCCTACGGGAGGCAGCAGTGGGGGATATTGCACAATGGGCGCAAGCCTGAGGCAGCAACGCCGCGGGCGGGAGGGCGGCCTTCGGGTTGTAAACCGCTGTCCTTGGTGAAGAAACAAATGACGGTAACCATGGAGGAAGCCACGGCTAACTACGTGCCAGCAGCCGCGGTAATACGTAGGTGGCAAGCGTTGTCCGGAATTACTGGGTGTAAAGGG
>JAZUIT010000240.1:0-3454 GCA_045642385.1 Acutalibacteraceae bacterium | reverse complement strand
AGCTTTTCGGGTTCGATAGAGCTGTCCACTTTAAACATAACCGGCATATTATAAATTACCGAATCGGGATTTGCACTGCACTCGACAAAAATACCATTTTGTGTCTGTGTAATAGGATAGTCGGAAAGCTTTTCGTAATCTTCATTTTTTACGGAATCGAAGAAAAATGCTTCAAGCTTTTTAACAGTGGAATTTTCCTTAATATCAGAAATTTTTACCGGAGCATCAAATTCCTGTGAAAGCGATACATTCAGCTTAACCGCACCGATTGAAGTAAGTCCGGCATCATAAATATCCGTTTCAATACCGAAATCATTATGACCTATTACATCGGCAACAATATCAAAAATTTTTTGCTGAACATCATTTTGAGGTGCAACAACATCCCCCACTCTTCTCTGAGGTACAGGCAAAGCCCGTTTGTTTACCTTTTGATTTTGTGTAAGCGGAATTTTATCTATCTGCATTGTTACCGCAGGAACCATATATGGGGGTTTCTCGGAGCGGATAAACTCGTTCAACGCTTCAATATTGACTTCATTATCGGAAACAACATACGCCGCAACATATTTACCGCCCGACGGGTCATCAAATGCGGCAACGGTGGCATCCTTTATACCCTCAAACCGTCTGATTATTTCCTCAATCTCGGTAAGCTCCACACGGAAGCCCCTGACCTTTACCTGTGCATCACGGCGACCGACAAAATGCAAATTGCCGTCACTCATAAGACGCACTATATCACCTGTGCGGTACACTCTTTCATAATCCTTTTCATTGCTGAACGGGTTAGTCCCGTAAGCCTCGGCAGTTTTGTCGGGACGGTTCAGATAGCCTCTTGTTACATGAGGTCCTGCAATCCAAAGCTCACCCACTGCACCCACCGGCATAAGTCTTGCGTATTTATCAACAATATATGTTTTAAGGTTGTCTACGGCTTTTCCTATGGGAATATCCTTATACAGCTTGTCAATCGGGAATGTACTTGTTACAACAGAGCCCTCGGACGGACCGTAAGCATTGTACATTGTAAAGCCCTCATCAACATAAACGGGAGCAAGCTTTTCACCTGCAACGGTAAGATGTTTAAGGGTTTTATGACCGCCCAAAAGTGCAAACTGCCTACCCACCTGAGTAGTCATTACAGCGTGGGTTATACCGTTTTCGTTGAAATAATCACGGACAGCAATTAAATCAAGGCGGATGTCCTCATCAATAATATGAAATTCCGCACCGGATGTAATAGCCGGATATGTATCATAAACATTAGCATCAAAACCGTAGCTTGCATAGGAAGCTACCTTTGAAGCTTCGGTAATTTCGTAATATTTTTTACCCCATTCGGTAGTTACCGTGGCATTTGAATGGTTGTACATTACACCTTTGGGCATACCTGTTGAACCGGAGGTGTAAAGCATAATAAATAAATCGGATGTTGCAGGTGTCGGAAGTTCAATACTACTGTCTTTCAATGTAGGAATAATATCCGTTGACAGCCTTTCACCCGTAAAATCATCGGTGATAATATTATCAAGCTCCGGTGCGCAAATGAGTATTTTTGCATTTGTATCCTGCATCATAAAATTAAGTCTTTCCGGAGGATATGAAGGGTCAAGCGGCATATATGCACCCCCGGCTTTCAGCACACCCAAAGAACAGATAACCATATATTCACATCGGGGAATGAGTACACCTGTAACGGTTTCTTTTTTTACACCCATACCTATAAGGTGCTTTGCAAGTCTGTCGGTAATTTCATCCACCTGACGGTAAGTAAATTTTTTGTCAAGGTACACAAGGCAGGTTTTATCCGGAGTTTTTCTTACCTGCTCACGGAACAAATCAACAACGGTTTTATCGGCGGCATAATCCACTTCCGTACGGTTGATTTCTTCGATTTCTTTTATGTTTTTTTCATCTGTAAATTCAATTTCTTTAAGTGAAGATGCACAGAGCATACCGTTTATTACTTTAATAAACATATCAATAAAACCGTTGATATATGTTTCTGTATAATCGGAACGAAGATAATATCCCTTTACTACATAACCGGAGCCCGTTTTTTGAAGTGTAATTTCAATATCTGCGACAGAGGTATCATAAATCATAAGTTCAATTTGGACTTTTTCGTTTCCGATTTCAACATCATAAAAAAGTGTTGAATGATAAACAAAGGAAACGCTCATATTCAATCCGTAATCTGCCGCAAGCTCACCGAAAGAAAAGCAGTCATTTTTTTTCGTAATATAGTAATCATCATAAACTTTGCGAAGATATTGAACGGGAGATTCTTCCTCATTAAAATTACAGCAAAACGGTAAAGTTTTTACAAACATACCTAATGTATCGGAAAGTCTGCGTTCGGACCTGCCGTGATATGCTGTTGTGAAAACGCTCTGTTCGGTACAGTTAAACTTTGCAAGAGTATAACCGAATGCACCGAGGAAAAGTGCATTTTCGCTTATTTTATTATCTCTGATAAATTTTTCTATTTTATCTTCTGAAAGCTTTTTACCTGTATCGACCGAAATATATCCCCAGTCTTTATAATCATTTTTTTCAATGCAATCAGGGATAGGCTTTGAATCGCAATCATTACCGCCGAACTTTGAATCAAAATATTCACGCATTTCTTTTTCGGCTTCCGGATCATTAAATTCCTTTTCAGCCATCGCAATATCAAACAGAGTTAAAGCTTCGTCGCCGCACTCTTTTCCGTTATAAACATCGGCAACCTGTGCAACAAAACGGTTCAGAGATGTACCGTCAAAAATAATGTGATGTACATCAAGGAAAAACGCATCACCCTCCGGTGTGGTAAGATATGCAAAACGGTAAAGTGGTCCGGTTGTAATATTGAAAGGACGACGGAAAGATTTTGTAAATTCTTCAATACTGTTTGATGAACATTCAGCTATCTGCACAGGTTCTTCCTTATATATCATTGATGGTATCCCCTCAGGAGTACCTATTGTAACAAATAGTGCTTTGTGTTTTTGGGCAACAGTTTTTACCGCTTCTATAAACCGTTCTTTATTGATTGAACGGGGCAATTTAAGGCGTTCGGGAATATTGTAAACTATGGAACCGTCTTTTTCCGCACAATCAAGATAAACACCCATTTGTGTTTTTGTTAAAGGGCAAGCATCGTATATTATATCTGAATGATTAACTGATTTTTCTTTTTTTTCGCTGCACATTTCGGTTATCCTCCCCAGTATACTTCATATAATTATACCTATTAACATTATAATACTAATCACAAATTTTTTCAACAAAAAAGGGAATGTAAAAAACGCACAGACCGAAAAAAGTATTATGAAGCTAAAAAAAATTTGTACTTTTTTGGTCTGTCCGCTGTTTCCTATTCCCTTTACTGTATTTTGACAAAAATAGGTTAAAAAAATCAGGCAGATGTAAAAAACTTGTAGTTTTTTACATCTACCCAAAAATC